>NZ_FR889202.1:0-3068 GCF_000432215.1 Anaerostipes sp. CAG:276 | reverse complement strand
GTGCTTTCCCGGAGCCCACAAGCACTTCTGCTCCGTCTTCCGGCGGCTGTACGATTTCCACATCCAGTCCGGCTTCTTTAAAATATCCTTTTTCCTTTGCCACGTAAATACCCGTGTGATTGGTATTCGGTGTCCAGTCCAAAACAAATGTAATCTTTTTAAGCTTTCCGTCCCCGGCTTCTTCTTTCTTTGATCCGCAGCCAGTCATTACTGTGATCAATAACACAGAAAGTAATACAGCTAACATTCTCTTTTTCATAATTATCATCCTCTTTTCACTTTTTCGGCTATTCCCGGTTCTCCCACGGCATACATTTTTTCTGCAGAAGATTCACGGCCCACATCAGCAGGAGACTGATCGCAGAAATCATAAAGATCACCGCAAACATTTTGTCAAAGGCAAAACCTTTCTTAACCCGGATCATATAGACACCCAGACCTTCAAATCCACCCAGCCATTCTGAAATGACGGCTCCCACAACTGCATAGGAAGCTGAAATCCGCAGGCTGGCAAAAAACTGACTAAGAGATCCCGGAAATTTCACATACCGGAATATCTGCAGCTTTGACGCACCCATAGAACGCATCAGGCTGATCGTATCCTTGTCCGCCGAGCGGAAACCATCCAGCAGGCTCACGGTGATCGGAAAAAACGTCACGATAACGATTAAAATTACTTTCGGAAGCATTTCATATCCAAACCACAATACAAGAAGCGGCGCAATGGCCACCGTGGGCACCGTCTGCGTCAGCACGATCAGCGGATAAAATGCCTTATACAGTTTATCGAAATGATCCATGAGCACTGCCATTAAAAAACCAATAACAACACCCATCAGCAGACCGATAAATGATTCAAGTATGGTCACTCTCGCATTCGCCATCAGCAGTGGAAAATCATTTACAAATGCCCTGACCACATCCACCGGCGACGGAAGCAGAAATTTTGAAACCATCCCTGTCCCGCTGGCAGTCTGCCATATCGCCAGAATCACAAGAATCGCCGCTGCCGGCCACAGTTTATTGGTGGTGTTTTGTAACTTTTTTATCAATGGTAAGCACATCCCCTTCTGGCTTATAAGACACTTTAATGTAAGCCGCAACCGACGGTGCACCGGCACGGACAGCAATATGCTGGCACTCTTTCACAATATCCATCAGTTCATCGTAATCACCCTCGATCGCAGTTTCAAACGGTCCCACATAATAATTCAGTCCCGTGCTCTTAATATAATCAATTACCTCGTCCACAATACGGATCAATTCTTCATCATTGGCCGCCTCCGGCAGTGTCTGGATCGCTACGCTTGCATTCATATTTCTTCCTCCTCATAAATCTGTTTCCATAGAAAAACCCCGCTGGCAAATCCAACGGGGAAATAGTCTCATGTACAGCTGTACTGTTTTATTCCTACGCTGGCATTACCCAGATCAGGTATAAGGGTTAAAGACCTCTTCTCGTCTTACTCTCAGCCGGCAGTCTGCCAGCACCCCTGTATATAAAGTTTTCTTATGTCTCGGTTTCACGGTATGTTTGTATTATAATGAATATACTGAATTAAATCAATTCCCTTTTCGAAAGAATGCCAATCTTTCCTTGTCCCGTTCCTCCCGTTTGGTTATAATAAATACAGCAGTATAATCTTATTTACAAATCGGAGGAATTTATGGGCGGATTTTTTGGTGTCACTTCAAAACAGGATTGTGTTTTTGATTTATATTTTGGGACAGACTATCATTCCCATCTTGGGACAAGGCGTGCCGGTATGGCAGTTTACAGTAAAGACGACGGTTTTGACCGTGCCATTCATAACATAGAAAATGCTCCGTTTCGGACAAAGTTTGACAAAGACGTGAACAAGATGCATGGATATATGGGCATCGGCTGTATTTCCGACTACGAACCGCAGCCGCTGATCGTTCGCTCCCACCACGGCACATACGCGATCATGACCGTAGGAAAGATCAATAACACGGATGAAATTATAAAGCAGATGTTTGATTCAGGCCACACACATTTCCTTGAAATGAGCGGCGGAGATATCAATGCAACGGAGCTGGTTGCCGCTATCATCAACCAGAAAGAACATCTCGTGGAAGGAATTCAGCATGCACAGGATGTCATTGACGGTTCCATGACGATCGTACTGCTGACACCAAAAGGCATCTATGCCGCCAGAGACAAAATGGGCCGCACTCCCGTTGCTGTAGGCAAAAAAGACGATGGCTACTGTATTTCCTTTGAAAGTTTTGCCTATTTGAATCTCGGATATGTGGCCGACCGGGAGCTTGGTCCGGGAGAGATCGTGATTCTTACACCTGAAGGTATCCAGACTCTGGCTAAACCCGGCGAAGATATGAAGATCTGTACTTTCCTCTGGGTTTATTATGGTTATCCTTCGTCCTCTTATGAAGGAATCAGTGTCGAGGAAATGCGCTATGAATGCGGAAAGAAGCTGGCTCAGCGTGATGATGCTACTCCCGATAGAGTCGCAGGTGTACCTGACTCAGGGATCGCTCACGCCATTGGCTATGCCAACGAATCCGGGATACCGTTTTCCAGACCGTTTATTAAATATACACCAACCTGGCCGCGTTCTTTTATGCCGACTATCCAAAGTAAGAGAAACCTGATCGCCAAAATGAAATTGATCCCGGTTCATGAACTGATCCAGGATAAAAGCCTATTGTTGATCGACGACTCCATCGTAAGAGGAACCCAGCTGCGGGAAACAACCGAATTCCTTTATCAGAGCGGTGCAAAAGAAGTACACGTCCGCCCGGCTTGTCCGCCGATTTTATATGGATGTAAATATTTAAACTTCTCACGCTCTACTTCTGAAATGGATCTGATCACACGCCGGATCATTGAACAGATCAGCGGAGATTACAAGAATGTACATCTGGAGAAGTTTTCAAATCCGGACTCTCCGGAATATCAGGGTATGATCGATGAAATCTGTAAGCAGCTGAATTTCACATCGCTCCGGTATCACAGGCTGGATGATATGATTGAGTCTGTGGGATTGGATCCTAAGAAACTCTGTACTTATTGTTGGGATGGGAAA
>NZ_FR889201.1:94759-95626 GCF_000432215.1 Anaerostipes sp. CAG:276 | reverse complement strand
GCGACGGAAATAGTGGTGAATAACTCATTCTTTTATAGCCCATCTCATCTTTGTCGACCGTGCCCGGCTGTTCATCCTGCATTCTTCTGCCGACGGACGGATCACATCGGTTGATATCTCCTGATAGACACCCTCCCGAAGCAGACGTTTAAACGATTTTTTTACCAGCCTGTCTTCCCCGGAGTGAAAGGTCAGGATGGCTGCCCGGCCGCCTTTTGCCAGCACATTGGGCAGTTTTTCTAAAAATTCATACAGGACTTCAAACTCACTGTTTACGTCAATGCGCAAAGCCTGGAATGTTCTCTGGCACGTTTTCTTCACGGCTTCCTTCTTCTCATGCTCCGGCAGAAATTCCAGAGCCTCTTCGATCACTTCCCGGAGTTTTGTAGTCGTATCGATGGCTGTTCCCTTTTTTATCTTAGAGACAACGGCACGGGCGATCACGTCAGCATGAGGCTCATCAGAATTTTCCATCAGCATCCCCTGTAACTCCTGTCTTGTGATGGTTCTGAGCCTTTCCGCGGCAGAGACTCCTTTTTCGGGGTTTAGGCGCAGATCCAGCGGCCCCTCTGTCTTATAAGAAAACCCTCTGTCCGGATTGTCAATCTGCATGGATGAGACCCCTAAATCTGCCAGAACAAAGTCAAACGGTCCTGCTTCTTCCGCTATTTTGTCGATATCCGCAAAATTCATCTGCCGGATCGTTAAAATTTCCGGCCCATATCCGAGCTTTTCAAGACGTTTTCTTGTTTTCTCAAGTTCTATGGCATCCACATCCAGAGCATACAAATGTCCTTTTGAGTCAAGACATTTCAACATCTCCTGCGTATGACCTCCATATCCCAGAGTCGCATCCAGACCGGTCTG
>NZ_FR889201.1:85151-94683 GCF_000432215.1 Anaerostipes sp. CAG:276 | reverse complement strand
ATATGCATCCCGGCAGGGGTACTGCCTTTTTGAATGACTTTTGCAACCGTATCCGGATATTGGTCCGGATGAAGTTCCTTATACTTTTCTTTATAATTTCTGGGATGGGTCCCGCTGTACCGAATACGTCTCTTGTGCTTTTGTTTTTCTTCCTGATTATCCATGATTACCTCTTTCTCTTTTTGCTTCCTATTCTTTTCTAATGTTATCATATTTCTTAAATCTAGGAAACACACATCAGAAGTGACTCTGGTTATATTTTTATCACACCGGCATATAGTAAAAGAAAAAGGATTTTTTAAATGGCAGACAAAGGAAACTTAAAAATTCAAGTAAACTCTACCATTGGATATGTTCCGGTGCGGAATGCTACTATATCTATCTCCTATACCGGAGAATCCGATCAGGTTCTCGAGGAAGTAACCACTGATCAGAACGGACAGACCGAAGAGGTAGCACTTGATGCTCCGCCGGTGGAATACAGCCTTTCCCCGAGTGAAAATCAGCCATACTCAGAATATAATCTGCATGTGACGGCGCCCGACTATGAGCCGGTAACGATCTCGGGAGCTCAGATTCTGGCAGATACAAATGGTCTCCAAAATGTTTCCATGGTTCCCCTGGAAACTGCATCTACAACACTCGATAATATAGTCATAGGCCCTCATACTCTCTGGGGGGATTATCCTCCTAAAATTGCAGAAGATGAGATCAAGCCAGTCAATGAATCCGGTGAGATCGTACTTAGCCGGGTAGTGATTCCCGAATTCGTCATTGTCCACGACGGAGCTATTACTGACCAGACTGCCCAAAACTATTATGTGCGCTATAAAGACTACATTAAGAATGTGGCTGCCTGTGAAGTTTACTCAACATGGCCTCGTTCGACCCTGGAGGCCAACATTTTGGCAATCATGTCCTTTACTCTCAACAGAGTTTACACTGAGTGGTACAGAAACAAAGGACACGACTTTACGATTACTTCCTCCACTGCATATGATCATAAGTGGATCAATGGAAAGACAACATATGATTCCATCAATACGATTGTAGATGAAATCTTTGCCAGCTATCTGTCCCGGCCGAACGTACGCCAGCCGATCCTGACACAATACTGTGACGGCAAACGGGTAAGCTGTCCGGAGTGGATGACACAGTGGGGATCTAAATATCTGGGAGATCAGGGATATACTCCTATCGAAATCCTCAGATATTACTATGGAGAAAGTATGTATATCAATACCGCGGAGCAGATTTCAGGCATTCCTTCCTCCTGGCCGGGTTATGATCTGACCATAGGCTCCACCGGTGATAAAGTCCGTCAGATGCAGGAACAATTAAACCGGATTGCGAAGGACTATCCTTCTATCCCTACGATACCGGTGGACGGCACATACGGACAGCAGACGGCCGATGCGGTAAGAGTATTCCAAAATGTATTCGGCCTTGGGCAGACCGGAGTCGTAGATTATCCGACCTGGTATAAAATCAGCGAGATTTATGTGGCTGTAAGCCGGATTGCGGAACTTAACCCTTGAGTTTTTCTCACTATTTCCGTCACGCTTTAAAATGCGTTCCTCCAATAGTGATAAAAAACAATCGCTGGCTGGCTCCTCTTGTTCAAAGGACACTTATCCGGCAAAAATAACGTCCATTCATAAAGGCGGTGGGTTTTTATTTCCCACCGTCTTTTCCTTTATATATCTGCAGTTCTAAGAAGTATCTGTCTTTTGGCTGTTTTCCGAAATAAAAGTCTGTTTCTACTATTAATAGATCTTCTGGCTGGTTTTTTGTCTCTGCCTCTTCATCGATTCTGGTGTCCTCAGATACGCTGCACTCATAAGTTCCCTCCGGCAGACTGAAAATCCCGGGATCTTTTACATCTGTCTGCTGTATCTCCAGGAAGATATAAGATTTGGCTTCTCCCCCTTTTCTATGATGTATGATACCCTGCTGATAAAAAACCGTCAGCTCCAACTTTTGGGACAGCGAATATAATTTTGTCACTTCACTCATATACGCTTTATCATCCGTGGACGGGTGATTCCAAGGCAGCGCGATGACCATTCTCTCCCCAATATATTTGCTGTAACTGTCACTGCCCTTATTCCGTATTTCCTCGGCTCCCCTGATCCGCCGTTCCAGCCCGTCTATCTGGAACAGTGTGTCCTGTATCCTTTTGGCTTTTTCCTCTGCTTTTTTCCTTCCGTCTTTCAGCAGTCCTTTCATATCTAAATGACCCTCATTATCCATATACTCCTGCATCTGTTTCAATGGAATGTCCAGCCCAAGGCACAGCAGGATCATGTCAAGCATGAGCATCTGCTCAATTGAATAATATCGGTAACCGGTATCGGGATTTATATATGCAGGCTTTAGTATACCGAGGCGGTCATAATATCTTAGAGATTTAATGCCGACTCCTTTCATCTTGGAGACTTCCCCGATTGTCAAATATTCTTTCATTTAATTCCTCCTTGACTCTCCCATGATGGGATACTTTATACTTTTATTATAACAAAAATTTGGAGGTTATTTTATAATGAACAAACATAAATTTTATCAGTTTGTGATACCGTCAGTCTGTGCATCTATGGTAACCGGATTGTATTTTGTGGTTGATGGTATCTTTGTAGGCCGCGGGGTCGGTTCAAACGGTCTTGGCGCCATTAATTTAGCAGTTCCCTTTATATGTATTTTGACTGCAGTTGCCATGATGATCGCTATGGGAGGATCAACCATTACATCCATCTTCATTGGTCAGGGAAATGAACAAAAAGCTCTGCGCTCATTTATGAACAGCATTTATCTGGTGTTGATATTTTCAGCTTTTATGACAGTGTTCAGCTTTTTGTTTTCAGACCAGATTGCCAGGCTCTTAGGGGCACGCGGAGATCTTCTATCTCTTACATCTGATTATCTCCGGTACTATATTTTATTCGGAATCTTCTTCTGCATGGCTATGGTACTAGCAGCGTTTGTGCGGAATGACGGAAACCCGAAACTGGGACTGGCCGGTATGGCGGCCGGAGCTTTGAGCAATGTCTTTCTCGACTGGCTGTTTATCTTTGTCTTTCAAATGGGAATCCACGGAGCGGCCGTCGCTTCCGGTCTTGGGCAGGTAATTTCCTGTATGATTATGCTTCCTCATTTTATTCATGGGAAAGGAAGGCTGAAGCTAAAGCTTCTTCCTATAGAAAAATATTACACTTCAGAGATCCTGAGACGGGGGATACCGGAACTGATCACTCAGATGAGCCAGCCGGTCACCATCTTCTGCTATAATCTGATCGTCATACGTTATCTTGGAAACATCGGGGTATCTGCTTTTTCCGTAGTATGTTATCTTTTAACACTGGTCTTCTCCGTATTTATCGGCGTTTCTGACGGGATACAGCCGTTGATCAGCCGTTCCGCCGGAGAGGGAAAGAAAGAACTGGAACGCTGCTTCCTCAAAAAAGGTATCGCCGTAAACTTTCTTCTTGCTTTCCTCCTGTATGCCGTACTGCTCTTGTTTGGAGAACCGGTCATTCACATCTTTAACCGGGAACCGGCGCTGGTAAAGCTTGCCGGTGAGAGTTTATCTGTCTACGGAGTCTCCTTTTTGTTTGCGGCAGTCAATATGATCTTTACTACTTACCATCTGGCGTCCAAAAGGACATTCAAAGCCCTGACGATAGCCTCACTGAGAAGTTTCATCATAAATGTCGCATTTATCTTTCTCATGCCTGCAGTCTTTGGCAGGCAGGCCCTCTGGACCGGAATTATCGCAGCAGAATGTACAGTAACCTTCATCGCTGTTCTCATGATGAAAAAATCATCTGATTCTCATACCTGCAGTGCAGCGGCCGCAGAAAACTGAATTCCAACGAAACCTGTATTAGGACAAAAAAATCCATGGAACCTTTCGATTCCATGGATTTTAATTCATTTCTTATAAAATTCCGCCGATACTTAAGAATAACGGTGCGAATACTAAAGCTACGATCGTCATTAACTTGATCAAAATGTTGATTGACGGTCCTGATGTATCTTTGAAAGGATCACCTACAGTGTCACCGACAACAGCTGCTTTATGGGCATCGCTGCCTTTTCCTCCGTGATGTCCTTCTTCAATATACTTCTTCGCATTATCCCAGGCTCCTCCGGCATTTGCCATGAAGATCGCCATCATAACTCCAGATGCCAAAGATCCTACTAATAATCCTCCGAGAGCTTCCACTCCTAAGAGAACACCGATGATCAACGGGGCAATGATTGCCATAACACCCGGAAGAAGCATTTCTTTTAATGCTGCTGATGTAGAAATCTCAACACAGTTCTTATAGTCCGGTTTTCCTTTTCCTTCGAGGATTCCCGGAATCTCTTTGAACTGACGGCGTACTTCCACGATCATTTCGTTTGCTGTCTTACCAACAGACTGCATGGTGAACGCTGAGAACAAGAACGGAAGCATTCCTCCGATCAACACACCTACGATTACTTTCGGATCCAGACAGTTGATTGTTGCCAGGTCAACAGCCTGTGAATAAGCAGAGAACAGAGCCAATGCGGTTAATGCTGCTGAACCGATGGCGAATCCTTTACCCATAGCCGCTGTTGTATTACCTACTGCATCAAGTTTATCTGTGATCTTACGCACAGATTCGTCTAACTCAGCCATCTCTGCGATACCGCCGGCATTATCCGCAATCGGTCCGTAAGCATCAACTGCTACGGTAATACCTGTTGTGGAAAGCATACCTACCGCCGCGAGAGCGATTCCATATAAACCTGCAAACTGATATGCAACGATAACCGCGATACTGATGAAGATAATCGGGAATGCTGTGGATTCCATTCCCACTGCAAGTCCTGAAATAATCGTTGTCGCAGATCCTGTCTCAGACTGATCAGCGATCTTCTTAACTGCGCCGTAGTCACTGGATGTGTAGAACTCAGTTAATTTACCGATAATATTACCAACCAGGACACCGCCAAGGATTGCCCAGAAAGTATCCAGGTTTCCGAAGAACTGACGGCTTAAGAAGAATGCCGCAATCAAAACGATGACACTTGAGAAGTATGTACCTCCGTCCAGTGCCCTGTGCGGATTCTGGCTCTTCGTATTTACTACAAAAATAACACCGAGAATAGATGCCGCAATTCCGATCGCTGCAAGTACCAGCGGGTACACAGCCCCTTTTACGCTGAACGCTACAACACCGATGGTAATGGCAGATACGATAGATCCGACATAGGATTCATATAAGTCGGCACCCATTCCTGCTACGTCACCTACGTTGTCACCCACGTTGTCGGCGATAACTGCCGGGTTTCTCGGATCATCTTCCGGGATACCTGCTTCTACTTTACCTACAAGGTCCGCTCCGACGTCAGCGGCTTTTGTATAAATACCACCGCCTACACGGCCGAACAATGCCACAGAGGATGCTCCCAAACTGAATCCTGTCAGTACGCTGACATCTCCAGTCACCTTGTAAACCATAGTAACACCGAACAGTCCAAGACCTACCACAGTAAGTCCCATAACGGCACCGCCGGAAAACGCGATGGATAAAGCTTTGCTCATCCCGCCTGATCTTGCTGCCTCTGCAGTCCTTACGTTTGCTTTTGTTGCTGTATGCATCCCGATAAATCCTGCAAGAGCAGAAAAACATGCTCCCACTAAAAAGCATACTGCTGATACCCAGCTCTGAATTCCAAGGCCGATCAATACAAATACTACAATACAAAATACTACAAGCAGCTTGTATTCTGCCCTTAGAAATGCATGGGCTCCTTCGTTGATCGCTCCGGCGATTTCTTTCATCTGGTCATTTCCTTCATCCGCACCTTTTACTTTCGTCATCAGTGCAAATGCAACAACCAGAGATAAGATTCCGGCTGCAATCGCAATGTACATTTCCATTGTCCAATCTCCTTTCATTTCCTCATAATATATGAATTTGAGTTTATGACTTTTAGTCACGTTTTAATATTATACCAAAGTCATTTCAAGAATACAATATTTCAATTAAAAAAAGACTGGAAGAGAGGCTCCTCTTCCAGACGTAACATTTATTTGATTTCCACAATCCATCCATGGGTATCTTCGATTTTGCCCAGCTGGATTCCGCTCACAGTGTCATAGAGTTTGTGGCTTAATTCGCCGATTCCTCCGTCTTTTACCTGCATGATCTCATCTCCCCAGCGCAGTTTGCCAACCGGTGAGATGACGGCCGCGGTTCCGGTTCCCCAAACTTCTTCCAAAATTCCTGCTTTGTGGGCTTCATAGATCTCATCTATGGAAATCCGCTTTTCTTCTACCTCATATCCCCACTCTTTGCAGAGCTGTATCACTGAGTCTCTGGTAATACCCGGCAGAATACTTCCGTTTAGTTTCGGAGTCACTACCTTGCCGCCGATCTTGAAGAAGATATTCATAGCTCCTACTTCTTCTATATATTTTCTTTCCACTCCGTCCAGCCAAAGTACCTGGGAATATCCTTCATCATGTGCTTTCACCTGGGATAAAATGCTGGCCGCATAATTGCCCCCGGTCTTGGCTTCTCCGATTCCTCCGCGTACAGCTCTTACGTAGTCATCTTCGATCCAGATGCTGACAGGGTCCAATCCTTCCGGATAGTAAGGTCCTACCGGTGACAGAATGATAATGAACTGATAGTATCTGGAAGTCTTCAGGCCCAAAAACGGATCTGTACCGATAATAAACGGACGGATGTATAAAGAATGGTCCGGTTCACTCGGAATCCAGTCCTTGTCCAGCGCAACTAACTGCTCAATCGCCTGGATGTAGTCTTCTTCCGGGATTTTCGGAATACACAGCCTGTCAGATGAACGGTTAGATCTCTTTGCGTTCATGTCCGGGCGGAATAAATTCACGTTTCCGTTTTCTGAATTATATGCCTTCAGCCCTTCAAAAACACCCTGTCCGTAATGAAAGATCGTTGCAGCCGGAGACAATGTGAGATCAGCATAGGGAACGATGCGCGGATCATACCATCCCTTTTCCTCATCATAGTCCATCACAAACATGTGATCTGTAAAAATGGTCCCAAACAGAAGCGGATCATCTTTTCCCGGTTTTTCTTTCGGACACTGTGTCTTTTCAACTTTGATATCTAACATGTTATCTCTTCCTTCCTGTTATATGTAGTTTTTCATTAAGTTTTATTATGAAACTTTTTGAATCTTCTGTCAATCGTCATTCCGTCTTTGATACTTCAAAAATACATATTCAAGGTCAAAATAAGTCTGTTCTTCACTTTCTTTTACAATCTCCCACTCTTTTCGTGCGTCAAGATCCGGAAAATAGGTGTCTGCATCATATGCATAGTCGAGTCTGGTAACATAGGCCGTATCACAGTAAGGAAGCATCATCCGGTATATACTCTCGCCCCCGATGATAAAGATATCTTCATCCGCATATTGTTTAAGTTCTTCAAACAATTCTTCCCGGCTGTGGACCACAATGGCTCCCCGGCCGTCGTAATCCTGATCTGTCGTCAGGACGATGTTCGTCCTCTTTGGAAGAGGCATGCCGTTTGGAAAACTCTCCAATGTCTTTCTTCCCATCACTACGACTTTTCCTGTCGTCGTCTGCCGGAACATCTTCATGTCATTTGGGATATGAACTAAAAGCTGGTTTTCCCTGCCGATCCCCCAGTTTTTGTCCGCATTCACAATCAAATTCATATTTCTCTCCTATATGGCAATGGGGATATCCTTAATCTGCTCCCCTGCTTTGTAATCTTCTATCTTAAAGTCATCCAGAGTAAACTCATAAAAGTCTTTCACATCGGGATTCATGGAAAACTTCGGTGCATCATAAACCGGGCGCTTAATCAGTTCCTCTATGATCGGAATGTGCCGGTCGTAGATGTGTGCGTCAGCGATCACATGGACAAACTCTCCCGGCTCCATGCCGCACACCTGTGCCAGCATATAAAGCAGAACCGAGTACTGGACTACATTCCAGTTATTCGCCGCCAGAATGTCCTGAGATCTTTGATTTAGGATGCCGTTCAGGACAAGCTTTTCATGGCCCGGTTTCTTGGTCACGTTAAATGTCATGCTGTAAGCACACGGATAAAGGTTCATCTCATGCAGGTCCTGATGAACGTAAATATTCGTCATGATCCTGCGGCTGTATGGATTGTTCTTTAAGTCGTAGATCACCCTGTCTACCTGATCCATCATGCCTTCCGCATACTGATGCTTTACCCTCATCTGATAGCCGTATGCCTTACCGATGGATCCGTCTTCGTCTGCCCATTCATCCCACACATGACTCTTTAAATCATGGATATTGTTTGACTTCCTCTGCCAGATCCAGAGCAGTTCGTCTACAGCAGACTTGACAAATGTCTTCCTCAGTGTCAGCGCCGGAAACTCCTTTGACAGGTCATAACGGTTCACAACGCCAAACTGCTTGATCGTATAAGCCGGTGTGCCGTCCGGCCATTTGGGCCTGACCTTTTCTCCCTCTGTGCTGGTTCCATTTTCTAAAATATCTCTGCACATGTTGATGAACAGAGTATCTGCGTAACTCATGATTCTTTTCCCTCTCTTTCTCTTCTGTCAAGTTCTTCTTTTATCTGTTCTTCTTCCTTCTCACTGTTGATCGTCAGCATCTCGATCCTTCGCTGGAAGAATGCAATCTTCCGGTCAAAGATCCCCAGCTTATATAGATTATACACAAAGATGCCCAGAATTAAAGCAAGAAGCATGCCTCCAATGCCCGAGAGCTTTAAACCGATATAAATCAAAAACAAAGTGGCAAGGGGTGAAATCCCCATACTGTCTCCCATCATCTTAGGCTGAAGCACCTGTTTGGTCACAAGACAGATCACATAGATGATCAGCAGTATAATGGCGGTCTTAATATCTCCTGTGAGGATCTTGTAGAGTGCCCAAGGGATGATCGCCGTCCCGGTCCCAAGAATCGGCAGCACATCAAGAATCGCGATCACAACGGCCAGGAAAAATGCATAGCTGATCCCCGCAAGGATAAAGCCGATCCAGAGAATCGCAACTATAATGACCATGATCTTTACCTGTGCCCAGCAGTAGCTTGCCAAAACTCCGAGTGTATTGTGGTAAAAGATACCGATCTTATGACGGACCATCTTTGGAACGTGCTTTTCATATCCCTGCACAATCTTATCCTTATCCACGATAAACAAATATGAGGCAAAGAACATAACCACCGTTCCGATAAATCCGCTGGTCATGCCTTTGGCCACATTGCCGGAATGTTCCATGCCGTAATTCCCGATGGCACTCACTGCCTTGTCCAGCACCTTGTCCGTGGAACCGAGCATCGTATCAAACTTTACTCCCATTCCATATGGCAGAGAATCCAGAAGGTGCACTGCCTGTTCTTTCAGATTCATCAGCTGTGTCTGGACCGTCTCCCTCAGATCCGGAAGATTGGCCGCAAATCCCACGATCTGGGCGGCCAGCTGGCTGACAATAAATGAGATCAGTGCGATCAGGCCTGCAATCACCGCAATAATGATCAGTGCCG
>NZ_FR889201.1:67707-85090 GCF_000432215.1 Anaerostipes sp. CAG:276 | reverse complement strand
AAACGCAATCACCGGATGGGCCAGCATCGCCACAATCCAAGCAGCCACAAAGGGCCATAAGAATCCGATGCACTTAGGCAGGACAAAGATCAGAAGAAAGGCCCCTCCCGCGATCACTATAAGTTCCATGAATATTTCCAGATATATTTCCCAACGTCTCATCTTTCATCACCCCAGCTTTTTAATTATTTACATTATAAAGTAACGTTCTCCGGATGACAAGGTCACAGTCCCTCCGGATGTAAAATTCACACTTTCGACATAAATACATTCTGCCCTTTTTCATAATAGTAAATCCGGTCAGACAATATCTCACCGTCATCCACCACGGTACGGTTTACTTCTTTCACCAGTTCCGAGAGGGCCGCAGGATCACTTCCTTCCTTTTCAGGCACAAGCAGAACCTCATGGATACTGCTGGGAAGAATATAAAATCCACCTTTAATCTGATCGGAAAAACTGTCGAGAATTCCTTCATAGAGGACAGTTCCCGCACCATTGAGTCCCTCTTCATTGGTCAGGACAAACAGCTCTCCTGCCGCATCCATCTGAGGAAATAACTCCTCCATAGGCCGGAGCAGGGGCGGAAAAACTCTCTTTGTATTTGCTTTTGCATCTTTCATGAGCTGATCCTTTGTGATGCCCCATAAGTCAAGATCCTGATTGCGGATCAGAGCACTGGCCATCCCATTCTTGTCATGGTGGGCAAACCACCGGTAAGTCACGGCCAGATCCTCGATTCTCTCACAGGGACAGTCCTTTAACTGTTCTTTGTTCTTCTCATAATTTACAAGACGGAAAAATAGCAGATCCCTCATGTGGCTGTAATCCCTGTAAAGGGAAGCATCGATCGGACTGTCTGCCCTGCTGTCCTCATAGACCGCACCTATCCTGCATAGGATCTCTCCCAGGTCTGCTCCCTCCCGGTAGTCCTCATAATAGGAATCTAAATAAATGATAGGCTGGCAGACTTCTTCTCCTTTTCCGATACAGAGGCCGTTTAAACTGATGTTATTGTTCTTTGTCACCTGCCGGATGGAGGCCTGCTTTTCCTCCGGGTCCTTCACATACTCCAGTATGTGTTCTTCTACATAAGTTAAAAACTCTGGTCTGGTCAACATAACCGTCTCCTTCCTTGCTGAAACGGAAGTCTACGTCATACCCCTCCTCGTATATTCCATATTTTAGAAATAATTACATTATTATCTTAACTCAAAGTTTTTAAAAAAGCAAGCAGTACCGGGAAATTTTCCGTGACCTGCCTGCTTTATCCTATGGCCTTATTTGTTTTTTCAAAAACTTCACCAGAGTCTGCATCTCATCATCTGTGCCGATCGTAATTCTTAAATAATTATCAATTCTGGGCTTGTCAAAATATCGGACATATATTTTTTCTCTCTTTGCTGCTTCGAATAATTCTTTGGCCGGAATAGATTCGTGTGATGCAAAGACAAAATTTGCCTTGGAATCCGCAAATGCAAATCCCAGATTTCTAAGTTCCTCCTGAAACCATTCTCTGGTATTTATAATCTTTTCTCTTGTCTTTTGGAAATATTTTTCATCCTCGATCGCCGCCTTCCCCATAACAATGGCCGGCTCGTTCATCGTGTAAGAATTAAAGGAATACTTCACATCGTTCATAGCCTTGATCAGCTCTTTATTTCCCATGGCATATCCTATCCTGAGCCCGGCAAGAGAGCGGGATTTAGAGTATGTCTGTACGACCAGCAGATTATCATATTCAGGGATAAGGCTTCTCGCGCTCTCACCCCCAAAGTCGATGTAAGCCTCGTCCACGATCACAAGAACATCTCTGTTATGATCTAAAATATCCCTGACTGTCTCCAATTCTAAAAGAGCCCCTGTCGGCGCATTGGGATTCGGAAAGATCACTCCCCCGTTTTCTCCGTAATAATCTCCGGCATGTATGCCGAACTCTTCATCCAATGCTTTGGTCTCATACGGGATCTGAAACAGACTGGCCCAGACATCATAAAAAGAATAGGTAATGTCCGGGAAAAACACCGGCTTTCCGGAATTAAAAAACGTCAGAAAAGCGATGGCTAAAACGTCATCTGAGCCGACTCCGACGAAGACTTCGTCCCGATTCAGACCGTAGTAGGAACTGATCGCTTCTGTGAGATCCGCCGCTGCCGGGTCCGGATATTTTCTCAGATGTTTAATATGGTTTATCGCTTCTAAAACTTTCGGAGAAGGAGGATATGGATTCTCATTGGTATTCAGCTTGATCACACCGTCCTCTTTCGGCTGTTCTCCCGGGGTATACGGGACTACATTTCTTATATTATCTCTCCAAGATTTCATTTTAATTCTCCTTGTATTCATCGATCAGTTTCTGAAACAGGGGCAGCGCCTTCTCAATCCTTTCCGTAGGTACACAGTAGGAAATCCGCACATAACCCGGACATCCAAAGCTGTCCCCCGGAACCATCAGCAGGTCATACTTCTTTGCCCGCTCACAAAATGCGTTGGCGTCCGGTTCCAAAGCCTTGGGGAACAGGTAAAATGCCCCTCCCGGCTCCACACACTCGTAGCCCATATCCGTCAAGGCATTATAAAATAAGTCTTTGTTTGCCTGATATACGGACAGGTCTGCCGTGAGATCAGCACAGTCGCCGACTACCTTCTGATATAAAGCAGGCACACTCACATAAGAAAGCAGCCTTCCTGAAGCGATAAACACGGGCAGAAGATCCGCATAATCTTCCGCCTTACACGGTGCGATGATATAGCCGATCCTCTCTCCGGGAATAGAAAGAGATTTGCTGAAAGAATAACAGACTAATGTGTTATCATAATATTTCGGAACGTGGGGAAGTTCTATTCCGTCATAGACGATCTCCCTGTATGGTTCGTCGGATATGATATAAATGCTGTGGCCTGTCTCTTTCTGCTTCTCTGTGAGAAGCTCCGCAAGCCTCTGAATCGTCTCCCTGGAATAAACGGCTCCGGAAGGATTGTTCGGAGAATTGATCAGCACAGCCTTCGTGTGTACATTGATGGCAGACTTAAGCCTTTCAAAATCAATCTGGAATGTCTCAGTCTCAGCCGGAATCACGGTGAGCTTACATCCGGCTCCCTCGGCATATACCTGATATTCAGGGAAATAAGGCGCAAAGGTGATAATCTCATCCTCCGGCCCGTCCACCAGACTTTTAAAACAAATGCCCACAGCCGCCGCAGCGCCAATCGTCATGAAAATATTATCCGCGCTGTAAGCCGTGTCAAACCTTTTGTTCAATGACTTTGCCACTGCATCCCTTACCTCAAATATGCCCGCATTGCTTGTATATCCATGGACTGCCACCGGATCGCCGTTCTCTATGTACTTCATAGCCGTCTCATCCACTTCCTTCGGGGCAGGAACCGATGGGTTTCCTATACTGAAGTCAAATACATTTTCAGCCCCCACTTCTTTGGCCCTCTCCATGCCGAATTCAAAAATATCCCGGATCACGGAGTGCTGCTTCGATAACTCTAATACTTTTTTTGATAACATAAATCCCACTCTTTCTTTCGTATGTTCACAAAAAGGCAGTACGCATCATCAGCCGTACCGCCTTTGGTTTCAAACAATATTTAACCGATCACGTCGCTCATATCATACATACCGGCCGGTTTGCCCGCAAGGTAGATAGCCGCGCTGACTGCCCCTTTTCCAAAGATTGCTTTGGAGTAGGCCGTGTGATGAAATTCAATGACTTCATCCTGTCCGGCAAAGATCACATCGTGCTGTCCGACTATGGTCCCTCCGCGGACCGCCGAAATGCCGATCTCTTTTTTCGGACGCCTGATCCTTCTCTGACTCCGGTCATAAACATACTCGTACTCGTTGTGAAGCGCTTCATTGACTGCGTCTGCCAGCGCAAGGGCAGTTCCTGACGGTGCGTCTACTTTCAGTTTATGGTGCTTCTCTACGATATCAATATCAAAATCCGCATCTGCCAGCACCTTTGCTGCCGTATTCACAAGCTTTAATAAAACATTAACCCCAAGAGACATGTTGGCAGACCTTAAAATTGCGGTCTTTTTGCTTGTCTCCTCGACTTTTTTTAACTGTTCTTCACTCAGACCCGTCGTACATAAGACAAGCGGTATCTGCTTTTCAGCCACATAGCTTAACAGCCGGTCCGTGGCTTTGGAGGAGGAAAAATCAATGATTACATCGACATCCACATTGCAGTCTTCCAGATTTTTAAATACCGGATACGGATTGTGTCCGTCGTCTTTAAAGTCTATTCCCGCCGCCATGACCGCACTTTCGGATTCTTCGATGATCCCGCTGATCACCTGTCCCATAGCACCGTTGCAGCCGTGCATCATTACTTTTATCATTTGTGCCGCTCCTTAAAGAATTCCTACATTTTTCATAGATTCGATGAGTTCCTGTGCGTGATCTTCTTCCATCTCTGTAAGAGGCCTTCTCACTGCGTTGGCTCCGAATCCCAGCTCTGCCATAGCTCTTTTTACAGGGATTGGGTTTACTTCACAGAACAGTTTATGGATCACGTCCATATACTTCATCTGAAGTTCCTGACTGCCCTTTACGTCTCCGTTTAAGAACTTCATGACCATATCATGGGTCTCCTGCGGTGCGATGTTGGACAAAACAGAGATCACACCTTTGCCTCCGAGAGATAAGACCGGAAGGATCTGGTCGTCATTTCCGGAATACATGTCAAGTTCTCCGTCTGTCAGATAGAGGGCATCCGCAACCTGTGAAAGATTGCCGCTGGCTTCCTTCATACCTACAATGTTCTCCACTGATTTGAAGATCTTTGCCGTCGTCTCAGGCTGAATGTTCACTCCGGTCCTTCCCGGGATATTATACATAATGATAGGAATGTTTACAGAATTACCTATGCTCGTGTAATACTCGACCAATCCTGCCTGTGTGGCTTTGTTATAGTATGGAGTTACAACTAAAAGCCCGTCGCTTCCGACTCTCTCCGACTCCCTGGCGAGATAAAGGGCTTCGTCTGTGCAATTAGCACCTGCCCCGGCAATGACCGGAACCCGTTTGTTGACACAGGAAACACATGCGGCAACGACCTCGATCTGCTCCTTGTGAGACATCGTAGAAGCTTCCCCTGTGGTCCCGCAGATGATGATGCTGTCGGTGCCGTGATTAATCTGATCGTCAATGACCCTCTCAAGCTGGTCATAGTCTACTGATAAGTCTTCTTTCATCGGCGTGATCAATGCAACGCCGGCTCCGGTAAATATAGCCATATACATTCCTCCTAATCTCTTATGTAATCTTATGATTCTTTAATTGTGTTAATGCAGTAGATGTCATCCACCCAGTCCTTCAAAGAATCAGGCAGTCTTCTTCCTGTCATGATGACTTCCAGTTCCTCGTCCCTTCCGGAGACCAGGGCCACCAGTTCCTCCTCAGAAAGAAGTCCAAGATCTAAAAGTCCGAGTACCTCATCAAGCACTAAGACATCGCACTGTCTGGTGTCAATGACCTTCTTCGTATAACAGAGGCCGTTGCCGATGAAATGCTCCTGCTCTTTCTTCTGTTCAGGTGTCAGATCCATATAGTGCTGTTCATACTTCTCAAAACTGAACAGCTGAATCTCTGGTTCCAGGCGTCTTATAAAGCTGATCTCCTCCGTGTCTTTTCCTTTCAGGAATTGAACAATAATGACTTGCTTCCCCTGTCCTGCTGCTTTGATGCAGTGGCCTAAGGCCGACGATGTCTTCCCTTTGCCCTGGCCGCAGTAAACTTCCACTCGTCCTTTCATCTTTTCACCTCAAAGAATCTTCCTTTAGTAATATCGCTTTATTATATCACCATTCCGGCAAAAAATCCATACTTTATCTATCGCGCTGATTTCCCTGTCATGTCCTATAAAACAGGGAGTTTTACTCTTCTTCCGGGACCTTCATTTCCAGTTTGTTCACAGAAACTTCATATGCAGTCCTCTTTACGACTTCAAATTCACTGATCCGCTTCTGGTACTCACGGCTCTGAATCCTTCCCACAAGTTCAATCCTGGCGCCGATTTCTAAACTCCCCGCAAATCTGGCATTCCTTCCCCAGCAGATACAAGGGATATAATCGGATTTCCCGTAAGAACGGTTCACAGCCAGCAGGATATCACAGATTTCTCTTCCGAGGGGTGTCATCCTGTAAACCGGCTGCTTACATATAAACCCGTCCAGCTGGATCTGGTTCGGCTTCACGTCTTCCATGGAATCGAGGAATTCCAAATCCCTTACGAAGACGGATAAAATCAAATGGTTATGGTTTTCTTCATGTTTGTTATACGACCGGAACTGACCGAAAGCCCTGAGATATTTGCCCCGGCAGTCCTTTGTTACGTCCACTAAACGTTCGGAAATCATCAATGGTATTTCATCAGTCGCTTCGCTTAACCTGTTTACTAAAAGTTTGACCATATAAAAACCTTCGCCAAAAATCTCATGGCTGTATTCAAAGGTGGATATAATCTCGCCCGCTACCTCCACTTGATTATTATTGATTCCTTTTTCTGTCATACTTTTTCTCCCTTCTTGTATCAATTCGTGTACTATACAGAGTATTCTAAATTGGCATCAATTAGAAGAAAAATCCTTCGACAAAATATTCGGAAGGTTTTGACATTATTGTTTCTTATACGCCTGTCTTTTTCTCATCGTAGGATCCAGAATCTTCTTTCGGATCCTGATATTTTCCGGGGTGATCTCCAGTAGTTCATCGGTGTCAATAAACTCTAAGGCCTGCTCCAGGCTTAAAATTCTAGGAGGTGAAAGCTTCAGTGAATCGTCAGAGCCTGATGCACGGGTATTGGTAAGCTTTTTCGTCCTGCACACGTTTACTTCAACATCCTCGGCCTTTCCGTTCTGGCCGATCACCATGCCGCTGTAAACCTTCTCTCCGGCTCCAACAAACAGCGTTCCTCTCTCCTGGGCCGCAAATAAGCCATAAGTTACCGTCTCCCCGGTTTCATAAGCGATCAGAGAACCCTGCTTGCGGTACTGAATGTCTCCCTTATAAGGTCCATAACCGTCGAATACTGTATTTAAAATGCCGTTTCCCTTGGTATCTGTCAAAAATTCTCCCCTGTATCCGATCAAACCTCTGGACGGAATAGAGAATTCAAGCCTTGAATAACCGCCTTTGGCAGAACTCATACCCTGAAGTTCACCCTTTCGCTGGCTTAATTTATCGATAACAGCTCCGGCAAACTCTTCCGGCACGTCAACTACGGCAATTTCCATCGGTTCCAGCTTTTTGCCTTTTTCATCTTCTTTATAGAGAACTTCCGCTTTGCTCACTGCAAACTCATACCCCTCACGGCGCATGTTCTCGATCAGTACGGATAAATGAAGTTCTCCGCGGCCGGATACCTTATAGCTGTCTGTGGTATCACTTTCTTCTACTCTTAAGCTGACATCTGTGTTCAGTTCACGGAACAGCCTGTCCCTTAAATGTCTGCTGGTCACATACTTGCCTTCCTGTCCGGCTAAAGGACTGTCATTGACCATAAACTGCATGGCAATGGTAGGCTCTGAAATTTTCTGGAATGGGATAGCTTCAGGCTCATCAAGATCACAAATCGTATCTCCGATGTGAATATCAGAAATCCCTGAGATGGCTACAATCGATCCGATCCCGGCTTCTTTCACATCCACTTTGTTAAGGCCTTCAAATTCATATAACTTGGTGATGCGAACTTTCTGCTGTTTTTCCTCTTCATGGGCGTTTACAACCATGTATTCCTGATTCACCTTGATAGAACCGTTGTCGACCTTACCGACTCCGATCCTTCCCACATATTCATTGTAGTCAATCGTACTGATCAGAACCTGGGTCGGTTTCTCCGGATCTCCCTCCGGCGCCTCGATATGTTCAATGATCGTATCAAACAGCGGCTTCATATCTTTCTTCTCATCGGAAAGATCGGCAACCGCATATCCGCCCTTTGCGGACGCGAAGACAAACGGACAGTCCAGCTGCTTATCGTCTGCGTCCAGTTCCATCAGTAATTCCAGCACTTCATCCACAACTTCATCCGGCCTTGCCTCCGGACGGTCTACTTTATTGACACAGACGATCACGGACAAATCCAGTTCCAGCGCTTTTTTCAATACAAACTTTGTCTGAGGCATAGGGCCTTCAAAGGCGTCTACTACAAGCACCACTCCATTTACCATCTTTAACACACGCTCTACTTCTCCGCCGAAGTCAGCATGTCCCGGTGTATCAATAATGTTGATCTTTACATCATTATAGCGCACGCCGGTATTCTTTGACAAAATCGTGATACCGCGTTCTCTCTCAATATCGTTAGAGTCCATGACTCTTTCTTCCACTTCCTGATTTTCACGGAAGGTACCGCTCTGTTTTAATAATTCATCCACCAATGTGGTCTTTCCATGATCTACATGGGCAATAATCGCAATATTTCTGATATCTTCTCTTACCATCTTATACTCACTTTCCTTTAAAAAACGTCAACTTTTGTAGTTTAGCACATACGGATATAAGATTCAAATATTACTCTCATTGTTTCCCAATGTATTTATCTCATTCATTCTTTATTTCGTTCCGAAAATGCGGTCGCCGGCATCGCCGAGTCCCGGCAGAATATATCCGTTCTCATTTAATCCCCTGTCGATCTCCCCACAGTAAATCTGAATGTCAGGATGTGCCTCTGACAGGCGTTTTACTCCTTCAGGCGCTGCTATAATAGAAACAAACTTTATCTGCTTACCGCCCTTTTTCTTTACAAACTGAACCGCCGCATCCGCAGATCCTCCGGTTGCAAGCATGGGATCTACGATCAGAATCATACGCTGGTCGATCCCTTCCGGCAGTTTGCAGTAATATTCTTTGGGTTCAAGCGTCTCTTCGTCTCTGTACATCCCCACATGTCCTACTTTGGCAGACGGCACCAAGGACAGAATCCCTCCGGTCATGCCAAGTCCTGCTCTGAGGATCGGGACCAGCGCAAGCTTCTTGCCTTTAATAATCGGTGCAGTGGTTGTCTCCATCGGTGTCTTGATCTCGATCTCTTCCATTTCCAGATCCCTGAGCACCTCATAACCCATGAGCATAGAAATTTCTTCCACCAGCGCCCTGAATTCCTTAGTCTTGCACGTTTCATCCCTTAATTGGGAAATTTTATGTTTGATTAACGGATGGCTAAAAACAGTTACATTTTCGTTCATAACAGTTTCCTTTCTGTATCTTCTGTAGTTTCTGATAAAAATTTTATCACAAACAGACCCACATAGAAATCCTTTCTATTCTATTTCTATTATGGTATGATATTTTCACGAATATGCTAAGAAAGGAACCTGATCTTCATGAATCATTTTGAGTTGATCAACCGATTATATAAAGAACAAATTCTGCCGAGAGAAGATTTTATTCGCCTGATCGAACACAGGACAGCGAAGGATGCCGATTATCTTGCATCCCTGGCCCGGAAAGAAGCTCAGAAAATATACGGCACCGGAGTCTTTCCAAGAGGGCTCATTGAATTTACCAACTACTGCAAAAATGACTGTTTATACTGCGGCATCCGCCGTTCCAACCCAAATGTCAGCCGTTACCGTCTGACCGTGGAACAGATCCTCTCTGCATGTGAGAGCGGATATGAGCTTGGATACCGGAGTTTTGTTCTTCAGGGAGGAGAAGATCCTTATTTTCATGATGAGCGTATGGTTTCTATTGTCTCCGCCATGCGCAAAGCCTATCCAGACTGCGCGATCACCCTGTCCCTTGGGGAACGCTCACCGGAAAGCTATCAGACTCTCTATGAGGCAGGGGCCAACCGCTATCTTCTGCGCCATGAGACGGCTACCGAGGAACACTATCAAAAGCTTCATCCAGAAGTGATGTCCCTGGCCCACCGCAAGCAGTGCCTGTGGGACTTAAAAAAAGCCGGCTTCCATGTCGGTACCGGATTTATGGTAGGCGCCCCCGGACAGACAGCTGCCCACCTGGCCGAAGATCTTCTGTTTATCAAAGAGCTGAATCCTAAAATGGTAGGGATCGGGCCGTTCATTCCTCATCACGATACACCTTTTAAGGATGAGCCTTCCGGCACAGCGGACCTCACTACTTACATGATCAGCATCCTGCGCCTGATGAACCACCATCTGCTGCTTCCTTCCACCACGGCACTTGGAACGATCGATCCAAACGGCCGTGAAAAAGGAATCCTGGCCGGCGCCAATGTGGTCATGCCGAACCTCTCCCCGATTGATGTCAGAAAAGATTATGCTCTTTATGACAACAAGATCTGCACCGGAGATGAGGCTGCCGAATGTGTAGGCTGTCTCGGGCGCAGGATGGAGAGCATCGGTTATCACCTGGAATTCAGCCGCGGTGATTACCGGGAATAAAATCTGTCTATATTAGTGAAGCCGGGGATGCGTGTATATCCCCGGCTGTTTTTATTTACCTTTTTGTATTTTTGTTTCTTCTATTTTCTTTTGAACCGGTTCTGGCTTGGGAATCTCAATTCCCTTTAAGCTTTCTGCCTGAAGCTTTATCTCCGGTGTCCTAACAGATGTAAAACTGTCAGACGGCAGCGGCTTCTGATTCAGCAAAAAAATTCCTACGGCTGTTCCATCTGTTCCAGCAGATTTTTAATGTGCTCCACCTTTTCGTCGCCGATACTGGTTTCCTTCTGTTTCCGGACAGCTTTGAGACAACAGTGGTAATCCACTGATCTGAGCCATGCACAAAAAGCCATATCGTCTTTCAGCAAAGGAAGAAAACAGAAGACCTCCAGATAGATC
This sequence comes from Anaerostipes sp. CAG:276, assembly GCF_000432215.1. Taxonomy (NCBI): domain Bacteria; kingdom Bacillati; phylum Bacillota; class Clostridia; order Lachnospirales; family Lachnospiraceae; genus Anaerostipes; species Anaerostipes sp. CAG:276. The sequence goes on along the minus strand of NZ_FR889201.1, from coordinate 74,305 downwards.
GCCTGCACGATGTCTTTAACTTCACTCTGATAATACAAAAATTTGAGACAAAAACCCTCATCATCTCATGCGTATGGTGATAGAGATACTCGAAGGCCTGTTCGTCCCTGCCTTTTGCCCTCTCTACATAAGGGCACAGCTTTTCATAAATATTATCTCTCTCCATCTTATTACTCCTATGTGTTCTGCTTGTTACTATAAATTAATTATTTCCGAAACATAATAAAAAACTGGAAATAAGACTGCAGCCATGAAGTTTCTTTTATAGTACCGACTCTAACGGATTCTTAAAAAAGCCTGATAAACATCCACGGCTCCAAATCCCCATTCCCTGTTTGGATAATTTCGGTCCGGATCTCTCCTGGCTCCGCGGATCAGATAATTCTTCAGTCTCAGTGTATTCATGATCAAGTCATTTTCTTTGACCTGGCCCCACTCCAGCAGCAGTGCCGCAAGACCGGCGACCACTGACCCTGAAATACTGGCGCCCGTCTTCATCCCAAACCGATTCCTGGGAAGGACTCCGATCACATTGACACCCGGCGCCGCAAAATCCGGCTGTATGGTCATGGTCCTGGGATATCCTCTTCCGCTTTCGATAAAAAAGCTGTTATTACTCTGATTATAAGTGGAAGGGGTAATGACCGGTGCCGCGTTCCCCGGTGCAGTGAGTGTATTATATGGTGTAGGTTCTAAGAAATAGGTCTCATCGGTGATAAAATTCCGGATGGGAAGCCACATGTCAAACTCCCTGCTCCCCACATTTTCGTCTGTCACATGAACCTTCCAGACTCCCTCTGCTGGGGCACGGAATCTCATACGGATAAAAGGAGAACCTGTGGATACGTCAATGGTAAAATAATCTACGATGAGACTCGTCTGTTCCAGCAGAAATGTGATATTCCTTCTGCCCCTATAGCCTCCTGATATTACACCGGTCCTCTGGCCCGAAGGCGATTCGATGTCCACAAAAAACTGGTTTGGCTGAAAGCCCCAAAGTTCCGCTGTAAATCCGTATTCCCCCGGCCCCACCTTTATTTCCACCACAACTTCTCCGTCCGAGAGTGCACCCGCATAGTGATGTTTGGCCTGCCCTTCATTTCCCCCGGTCACAATGATCGCAATTCCCGGCTGGTATGCCAGGGCTGAAATCTGCCTGGCCAGCGGTGAAGTTCCGGTGTGGGAGGAAAGATTGGTCCCAAGTCCCAGATAAATCACAACCGGCATATTAAGTTCATCTGCCTTCTCCAGAACATAGCGGATCGCCAGCATGATATCCGGTTCTGCATAGACTTCCTTTGAAGGATCAATACAGTAATATTCTTTCAAATAGCTTTTTGCCTGTTTCAGTTTTACCACCACCAGTTCGGACCCCGGCGCGATCCCTGAAAAATTCTCTTCCTGTACTTCATTTCCCGCGATCATGCCTGCAAGAAAAGTTCCATGTCCCGATGTATCCTGGCTCGGAACAATCTCCAGGGGATTTTCTGCCTGCAGCGCCTCATCTATCTGCTCTTTTGTGTATTCCGTCCCATATCCATAAGGCATCGGAGGATCTTCTCCCTGTATCGTCTGATCCCATATATATTGAATCTTTGTAGTCTGGTTTCCAAGCTGGAACACAGTATTCGTATAATCGATCCCTGTATCTATGACTGCAGCCAGAACTCCCTGTCCTGTAAGATCAAGCCCCGACCGCCGCACCTGTGCCGCCCCGGTCTCCTCCAGAACCTGCATATCCATAAGACCGTAGCACCTGGGAATTGCATTTCCTGAAAAATTGGAGACAGGGGAAGCAGCCGCCTGCTGCTCATCTACATAGACAATCGCATATTGAAAATTCACCTGAGTAATGCAGTCTGAATGATAAAAGTCCCGAAGTTCATTCGGACTGGTCCTGAATCCGGAAATAAAATCGCGGTAATTTTCATTGACTGCCGCCCCAATACAATCATCCGGCATAAAATTCTCCAAAAAATAATCTTGCTTAATAAGTATGAAACATCTATTTAAATTATGAATTTTTCTCTGTAAGATGATTTTGTGCAGTTTCCACATAATACCGGCTGCTTTCCCTGATATCCCGGATTTCTTCTTCTGTCACCGGACGGACCACCTTTGCGGGACGTCCGAACGCAAGACTTCCGTCCGGGATTACGGTTCCTTCCGTCACAAGGCTTCCCGCCCCAATAAAACAATGTGTGCCTATTTGGGCTCCGTTCATGATGATGCTTCCCATGCCGATCATTGTCTCATCCCCAATGGTACACCCGTGCAGAATCGTGTTGTGTCCTACCGTCACCCGCTCCCCTACGAGGACCGGATGTCCTTCCTCCACATGGACCGTGCAGTTTTCCTGAATGTTAGTCTGGTTTCCGATCTTTATTTGGCTTTCGTCGCCCCTGACCACAGAGGAGAACCAGACAGATACTCCGTCTCCCAATTCCACGTCTCCCAGCACTGCAGCCGTAGGTGCCTGATAATATGTCTTTTCCATAGCGTCTTCTCCTTAGATTCTTTCTGAAATTTCTCCTTTTCGGTATGCTGTCACGAGACAGCCCAGATCCTTAATGCTTTCCTTTATTCGTTTTCCGTTGTCCGTATCCCCGACCCGTTTCCTGCGGATCACCTTTTTCGACAGGACCGTATCTGAATGTATGTCTGTTTCTTCACGGATGACAAAATCCCTTGATTTAAACGGCTCATGGGCAACCAGTTTAATTCCGTAAGAATTAGAAACAAGAGTATAACCTGCAATTCCTGTTTTTTTCTGGTATGCCTTTGAGAAGCCTCCGTCAATGATAAACAGCTTTCCTTTGCATTTGATCGGACTTTCTCCGTCCTTGACAGCGACAGGCATATGGCCGTTGACGACATGTCCTTTCACGCCGTCGGCGTCAAATTCCTCCAGTATCTGATAGAGGACTGCCTCCTCCTCGATCAGCTGATAATAATAATCCTTTGTCTCCTTTTTCAAGACCGGATCATCCACAAAATAGCGCTCGAAGGTGGCCATCTTATCTTTCCCATACACCGGTGAATTTTCATTGGACCATATGTACCACATGATATCCTGGCCATATTTTTTCTTCGGCGAATTTTCCTGCTCAAAATATCCCTGGCGGGCGTGGTGTTCCAGCACATCGTAGAGGGCCTTCCCCGCATATTTCTTTCCGTTGATCTTCACCTGACGGAAACTTCCGTCTGCATTCAGCGGAACGCAGCCATGGTAGAGAACCATGTCGTTATATGTAAGATACATGCTGCCTTTAGAAAAAAGAAACCGCACATGTTCCTGCAGATGAGCACAGTATTTGAACGAAGTGATCAGATGTTCCATCACATACTCTTCTTCTTTGGTCAGCCGGTACGGATCTTTTGGATCGATGGTTGGAAAATGAGTATCCTTTAACGGATATTTTTTTCCCCGGATGCAGATAGTGCCTTTTTCATAGTCGATTTTATCCAGAAGCAGACGCTCCTCCATGGCGAAATCCGGTCTTCTCCTGATCAGGCGTCCCTCCAGCTTAAATTGAATGACGGCAATGGCCTTGTGCATCTTTTTATTCAGGTCCAGCTCCCTGACATCCTCTTCCTGGACATCCCCCGAGATTGTAAACAGTTCACAGGGATCATCCTTGTAACAGTCCAGCGCAAACCTTGCCAGAGGGATGAGATTGATCCCGTATCCGTTTTCCAGGGTGTCGAGATTATTGTATCTGGCGCTGATCCTCACCACATTGGCAATACACGCCCCATGTCCGGACGCAGCCCCCATCCAGAGGATGTCGTGATTTCCCCACTGGATATCCAGAGAATGATAATCCATGAGACAGTCCATAATCCGGTGAGCTCCCGGTCCGCGGTCATAGATATCCCCGATCACATGGAGATGGTCGATGGTCAGCCGCTGGATCAGATGGCCCAGGGCCGCGATCAGTTCCCTGACCTGCCCGGTCTTTAAAATCGTCTCGATGATCTGGTCAAAATACTCGTCCTTGTCCAGCATTCCGTGTTCTGTGATCAATTCCTCCATGATGTACGCAAACACCGGAGGCATCGCTTTCCTCACTTTCGATCTCGTATACTTGCTTGCGGCCAGCTTTGCCATGAGAATCAGCCGGATCAGCGTGGTCCGGTACCAGGAATCCAGCTCTTCTTCGGACAAGTCTTCTTCCATCAGGTCCATCTTCTGCTCGGGATAATAGATGACAGATGCCAGATTCTTCTTCTCTTTGATGCTTAGAATATTGCCGAACTGGTCGTCGATCTTCCCCCTGATCGCCCCGGAACCGTTTCTCAGTATGTGGCTGAATTTCTCGTACTCCCCATGCAGATCGGAAACGAAGTGCTCTGTTCCTTTGGGAAGGTTTAAAATCGCCTGCAGATTAATAATTTCCGCAGAAGCCGCCGAAATATTCGGGTACTGCTTGGACAGTTCTTTCAAATACTTAAAATCATTCATACACAATCCTCCATAAAGCTATTATATCATCTCCTCAGCAAAAATATTAGGCAAAAAGCCAGATCATATGATCCGGCTTTTTTTCTGTTATTGTCCCCGCAGTTCGATCACCGGCGTACCGTGATTTAAGATATAATCCCTGTTGATGATCACTCTTCCGATCGTGTCATCCTTGGGAATCTCAAACATGATATCCAGCATAAATTTCTCTATGATCGCCCTTAATGCGCGGGCACCAGTCTTCTTTTCCAGCGCTTTTTCCGCGATTGCTTCCAGCGCACTTTCGTCAAATATCAGCTCAACTTCATCCAGCTCCAGAAGCTTCTGGTACTGTTTTAAGATTGCATTTTTCGGCTCTTTTAAGATCCTTACCAGCATATCTTTTGACAATCCTTCCAGCGTAAATACCATCGGAAGTCTCCCTAAAAATTCCGGTATCATTCCGTACTCCCGCAGATCATCCACAGTGACTCTGGACAGAATATTCTCGTCTTTGTCAAATTTATCTTTCAGGTCCGCATGGAAGCCGATGGATGTCTGCTTCATGAGACGCTTTTTGATGATTTCATCCAGATCGGGGAAGGCTCCCCCGCAGATGAACAGAATGTTCTTTGTATTAATGGTCGTCATGGGCACCATAGCATTTTTGCTTGTTGCACCTACCGGCACTTCTACCTCCGCGCCCTCTAAAAGTTTTAACAGCCCCTGCTGCACGGACTCTCCGCTGACGTCACGGCTGTTGGTGTTCTGTTTCTTTGCGATCTTATCAATCTCATCGATAAAAATAATACCGTGCTCTGCCTCATCCACGTCATTGTCTGCCGCCTGCAGAAGCTTAGAGAGTACGCTCTCCACATCGTCTCCGATATAGCCGGCCTCCGTCAGAGAAGTGGCATCCGTGATGGCAAGCGGTACCTGAAGAAGCCTCGCCAGAGTCTTTACCAGATACGTCTTTCCGGAACCGGTAGGCCCGACCATGAGCATGTTGGATTTGTCGATCTCGATCTCTTCCATGGTGTTGGTCACCACCCGCTTATAGTGATTGTAGACCGCCACAGACATGACCTTTTTCGCATAGTCCTGTCCTATGACATATTCATCCAGCATAGCCTTGATCTTATGCGGTGCCGGAATATCTCTTAAATTCAGTTCCTTTTTTTCTTTCTTTTTCTTCTTTTTATCTTTCTTCTTCACTGCCTGCACAGGCGGTTCCTGCATATTTTCCATCAGACGGGACAGATCCATATTGTTCAGGTCCATGTTTGTGGCATCGATAAAGCTGAACTGTCCGTTTCCCATACTGTCCATCGTTCTCTGCATACAGTCTACGCAGATATGTATATCCTTGGGAAGTGTGATCATCTTTCCGGCAGCCGATTCCGGCCTGCGGCACAGATAGCAGTAGTGCTCCACATCATGAGGCTCGTCTTTCTCCTCATCAGTTTTTGCAGGCACTTCTTTTTCTTCTAATTCTGTTTCATTTATCTCTTCAGACATTATTTGTACCTCATTTCTTGTAGAAAATATCATACCAGCCGGTAAACTTCCCGGATGGCCTTAAGTCCTTTTATCATATCTTCTTTCTGCATTTTCGTAAAGCCTAAAATATACTGCTCCTTTTCGGGACCCCCATCTATATAATACATCGAAAGGGGATAAATCCTGACTCCCCGTTTCAGCAGTTCTTTTTCAAACCGCCTGGTATCCTGAATAGGAAAATCAACGCGCACATGAAGGCCTGCTCCGGCCCCGTAAACCGTGATCCGGCTGTCGATTTCCTTCAGCTTTTGAATCAGGAGATCGTGCTTTTCTTTATAAACATTTCTCATCCGGTTTAAGTGCCGTTCAAAATGCCCTTCCGACAAAAAAGAGGTGAGAACACTCTGGTCGATCCTGGATACCGCACAGGAGAAAATACCCGCGGTCTTTCTGTATGCAGGCACAAGGCTTTTGGGCAGCACCATATAACCGATCCGTATGGCAGGGGCGATCGCTTTAGAAAAAGTACCCATATATATTACCTTATCACTCTCGTCGATGCCCTGAAGGGCCGGGATCGGCTTTCCATAGTACCGGAACTCACTGTCGTAGTCATCCTCGATAATATACCGTTCTTCCTTTTCTCTGGCCCAT
>NZ_FR889201.1:58826-67644 GCF_000432215.1 Anaerostipes sp. CAG:276 | reverse complement strand
CACACCGGTAGGATACTGACGGGCGGGCGTGACATAGGCGAGATCCGCACCGCTCTGCTCCAGCTGCGAAACCCTCAGGCCTTCCTCGTCCATGTCTACGGGAAGTACCTGAAATCCGAGTTCGCGGACCGTCTGATAGGCGTTTAGGTATGCCGGGTTTTCCATGGCCATGGTCCTGCCCTTACCCAGAGTCAGGCTCAGGAGAAACAGCAGGTTTTCAATCCCCGCTCCTATGATAATCTGGCTGGTGCCCACGTGGACACCTCTGGACTGCCTGAGGTAATACATAATAGCCCTCCTCAGTCCTAAATCCCCCTGATTTTCTCCTTTTTGGAACAACTCACTGTTGTCGTTCATCATGACTTCTTTCAGAAGTCGTCTCCATACATTATAGGGGAACAGAGTCATGTCGACTCCTACGGGAGAAAAATCAAAAGGGATCGGATCTTCCTCCTGCACCGGATCTTCCTCCTCTGTCTCCACGGGAATATTTAAAGACGCCAGGTCTTCCACCTGGCAGATAAAATATCCGCGCTTGGGCTTTGCCTCAATATATCCTTCGGCTGTCAGCTGGCCGTAGGCCAGATCGATCGTATTCCGGCTCAGGTCCATATGCTTTGCCAGCTTCCTGGTGGACGGAAGCCTGGACCCGCAGGGCAGAGCCCCACTCCGTATTTCATCCCGGATATAAGTATAAATCTGCCTGTAAAGCGGTTCTTTTTTTGTGTGATCCAGTCCGATGGTAAGCATCTGTCCCTCCCCAGCAGTTTTTCTAGTAATTCTTTACAGTGATTTTTTGAATGACAATGTCTTTTTTAGGTTTGTTTTCGGCCTTTGCATCTGACACAGTCTGAGCCTCTGCAATCTTGTCCAGAACATCGTATCCGTCATACAGCTGTCCGAATACCGTGTAGTCTCCGGTCAGAGACGGGTATCCTCCCTGGTCTTTAAACAGATTCCTCTGCGATTTTGTAAGCTCTATCGGAGAAGAATCCAGCATTTCATCAGTGATTTCCCTGTTCTGCACTACAAAAAACTGGCTTCCGTTGGTGTCGGGTCCTGCATTTGCCATACAGAGAGCGCCTCTTACCGGGATCAGTTTGTCGGAAGTCTCATTCTTGAACTCTTTTCCCCAGATGCTCTGCCCGCCTTTTCCTGTTCCCGTCGGATCGCCTCCCTGGATCATGAAATCTTTGATGACCCTGTGAAAAATAATTCCGTCATAATATCCGTTGGATGCCAGAGTCAAAAAGTTCTTGACTGCCAGCGGGGAGTCTTTGAGGAAAAACTTAAACTTCATTGTTCCGTAACCCTTGACTTTCACAATGGCAACCGTCTCCCCTTTGGACGGTTCCCCGATCTGCACGGTCTTTTTGGCTCCGTTGATCCTGATCTCTTTATATTTGCTGAGTACCTTTGCCTCTGTGGATGTCTGGGCGGTGGTTTTTGCTTTCTCTGTTTTCTCCTGTTTTTTTCCGGTCTGGCATGCACAAAGCGCTAATGTGCAGAGGATCAGCCCCCCTGCGATCAGTTTCTTTTTCATGAATCTGTTCTCCTTTACTGTTCTGTGATTTTATCTGCCGGAAATACGATTCCGGTCTGCCGTCTGGCTTCGTCTATGATCTTCATTTCCATGACAGAAGCTTCCAGATATGGATGGTCTGTCTGCCCTGTCTCTATCAGTTCCACAAAGGTCTGTGCTTCGTAATTCATCGGGTTGGAACGGCTGTCACATTCAATGATCTCTTCGCTGCCGTCGTTGTAAAGAATCTTGATCTCTCTTGGATTCGGGCACTCTGACACGATCATGCAGCCCTTCTCTCCCTGGATCTGGGTCGGAAGCTTGGAATTGGTGATCTTTGAGTAAATGACTTCCGCCTGTTTATCCCCATAGGACGCGATGAGAGAGCCTGCCCCGTCCACACCGTTGTCCAGGAATATGGCATCTGCCAGTATTTTTTCCGGCATCCCGAATAAAGCTGCAAGAAAATGCACGCAGTACACGCCGATGTCCATAATGGCTCCGTTGGAAAGCTCGGGCTTAAAAGCATTTTCAATAATTCCGTTTTTAAACTTGTCATATCGTGAAGAATACTGGCAGTACTGGATCGTGGCACGGCGCACGGTGCCGAGCTTAGGAAGATGTTCTTTCATTGCTTTAAATCCGGGTGTATGTACGGACTTCATGGCTTCCATAAATACGACCTGGTTTTCCTTTGCCGCCTGAATCATCAGTTCAAGCTCCGTTAAATTGGATGCCACAGGCTTTTCACATAACACGTGCTTTTTGTGGTTGAGCATCATCATCGTGTGCTTAAAATGACAGTAGGTAGGGCTTGCCACATAGACCGCATCGATCTCAGGGTCCTTTGCCAGTTCTTCATAATTATCATATACCTTATCGACCCCGTATTTGGCCGCAAATTCTTTCCCCTTTTCCATTGTCCTTGAATAGACCGCTGAAAGCTCGATCCCTTCGACCTCCCGGATGCCTTCCAAGAGCCAATCCGTGATAAAATTCGTTCCTATACATGCCAACCGTACCATAATTTCCTCCTTATACCTAAATGCAATTTAGCCTCTGGCACATCGGGGCAAAAATGCACCGACGGTACCGGAGGCTTTCAGGACCGGAAGATAAAATTCCTTCTAGTCCGCTGTTTCAAACTGACTGTTATAGAGGTTCGCATAGAAACCGCCTTTCGCAAGCAGTTCCTCGTGATTTCCCTGTTCTACGATATCCCCGTGGTTCATGACGAGGATCATATCAGCATCCTTGATCGTAGAAAGACGATGTGCGATGACAAAACTGGTCCTTCCTTCCATCAGATTATCCATGGCTTTCTGTATCCGCTCCTCCGTCCTTGTATCAACGGAACTGGTAGCTTCATCTAAGATCAGGATCTTAGGGTCGGCCAGGATCGCTCTCGCAATGGTCAGAAGCTGTTTCTGTCCCTGGGAAATGTTATTGCTCTCCTCATTTATTATCATATCATAACCTTTCGGCTGTGTCTCGATAAAATGATGGGCAAATGCAGCTCTTGCCGCTCCCTGGATCTCTTCTTCGCTGGCGTCTAACTTTCCGTACCGGATATTATCACGGACGGAAGCATTGTAAAGCCATGTATCCTGGAGAACCATTCCAAACATCTGCCGGATATCGCTTCTTTTAAAGTCTCTGACATCATAACCGTCGATCTTGATCGATCCGCCGCTGACATCATAAAATCTCATCAAAAGTTTGATCATCGTCGTTTTTCCTGCGCCTGTCGGCCCGACGATAGCGATCTTCTGTCCTTCTTTGACTTCCACGGAGAAATCGTTAATGACCCTCTGTTTTTCATTGTACCCGAAGGATACATGTTCAAAGGTCACATTTCCGTCCAGCGAAGACACATCCACAGGATTCTCCTTTACTTCTTCTTCCTCCTCTTCTTCGAGGAATTCAAAGACACGCTCTGCGGAGGCCGCGGTCGTCTGCATCATGTTGCCGACCTGGGCCAGCTGGGTGATCGGCTGGGTAAAGTTTCTTACATACTGGATAAAGGACTGGATCTGCCCTACCTCAATGGTATTCTTGATTGCCAGAAATCCTCCCAGAATCGCAACGACCACATAGCCTAAGTTTCCCACAAACTGCATCAGAGGCATCATTGCCCCGGAGAAAAACTGAGATCTCCACGCAGAATTATATAATTTTCCGTTTACTTTTTCAAACTCTTCCACAACACTCTTTTCTTTATTGAATACTTTTACAATGTTGTGGCCGCTGTAAATTTCTTCTACCTGGCCGTTGACTTCCCCGAGCAGTGCCTGCTGCGCCTGGAAATAAGGCTGGGATTTTTTCATGATCGCACCGATCATCAGGAAGGATACCGGAAGGATCACGACCACGGCGACCGTCATCGGAACGCTGATCCTGATCATCATAACGAACACACCGATAATGGTAGCCACAGAAGTAATGATCTGTGTCATACTTTGATTCAGACTCTGTCCCAGAGTATCCACATCGTTGGTGATCCTTGAGAGCACCTCACCGAATGTTCTGCTCTCAAAATATTTCATCGGCATCCTGTGGATCTTTTCAGAAATATCTTTTCTCATCTGATATGTGGTGTTGTTGGACACATGGGTCATGATCAGTCCCTGAAGGAATGAAAATGCCGCAGATGTCAGATACAGTCCGAGAAGCGTCAGCAGTATGCCCCTTATCTTGGAAAAATCAATTCCGCCGGTTCCCTGGACTTTTTTCACCAGTCCGTTAAAAATTTCAGTTGTGGCATTTCCAAGTATGGTCGGTCCTACAATGTTAAATACCGTGCTGGCAATGGCAAACAAAATAACAAAAGCGATAGCGCCGTAGTAGCGTCTCATGTATTTTAACAGCTTCTTAATCGTTCCTTTGAAATCTTTTGCCTTCTCACCGCTGCCCTGCATCGGTCCATGCCCCATTCTCCTTGCCGGTCTTCTGTTCTGATTACTCATGTTCTGCCGCCTCCCCTCTAGCTTTTACAAAATCATCCTCAGACAACTGGGATTTTGCAATCTGTAAGTAGACCGGACATGACTCCAGCAGTTCTTCATGAGTGCCTGTGCCCACGACGCGGCCCTCATCTAAGACAACGATCTGGTCTGCGTGCAGGATCGTACTGATCCTCTGCGCAACGATCAGGGTCGTGCTTCCCTTCGTCTCTCTGGCCAGTGCCTGCCGAAGTGTCACATCCGTCTTATAATCAAGTGCGGAAAAGCTGTCGTCAAAAATGTAAATTTCCGGGTCCTTGGCAACTGCCCTGGCGATGGACAGCCTCTGTTTCTGTCCTCCGGATACATTAGACCCTCCCTGAGCGATCGGAGAATCATATGCCTCTTTCTTGTCTTCGATGAAATCTGCAGCCTGTGCAATCCTTGCCGCTTTCTTCACCTCTTCTTCGGATGCATCCTCTTTTCCGTAACGCAGGTTCGAGTCGATCGTTCCGGAAAACAGAACCCCCTTCTGGGGTACATAGCCCAGTTTATCTCTTAAATCCGACTGTTTTACCTCCCGGATATCTACTCCGTCAACGAGAATACTTCCCTCTGTCACATCAAAAAACCTCGGGATCAGATTGATCAGCGTGGACTTTCCGCTTCCGGTGCTTCCGATAAACGCCGTGGTCTTTCCGGAAGGCGCCGTAAAGCTGATGTCGTGGAGCATATCCTCCCCTGCATCGGGATATCGGAAAGAAACATGCTTAAATTCCACTTCTCCCTTTTTCTCATTCAGAAATTCTTTCGGCTGTTTCGGATCTTTGATCATGATCTCCATATCTAAAATTTCATTGACACGCTCTGCTGCCACCTGGGCTCTCGGCATCATGATGGAAACCATGGAGATGAAAAGGAATGACATGATGATCTGCATCGCATACTGAATGAACGCCATCAGATCTCCGACCTGCATCCTTCCCAGGTCAATGTTGTCTGCTCCCACATAGACGATCAGGACCGTCATGGCATTCATGATCAGCATCATGAGCGGCATCATAAACGTCATTGCCCTGTTGACGAACAGGTTGGTCTTCATCAGGTTCTTATTGGCCGTGTCAAACCGTTCTTTTTCGTGCTTTTCGGTGCTGAATGCACGGATGACGGGAAGCCCGGTCAGAATTTCCCTGGATACAAGGTTCAGCCGGTCGATCAGTTTCTGCAAAACCTTAAATTTCGGCATAGCCACAGTAAACAGGACTAAAATCACGGTCATGATCGCCACGACTCCAATGGCAATGGTCCATGTCATATCCACGTTGGTTTTCAGTACTTTATAGATACCTCCAAGCCCCATCAATGGTGCAAATACAACGATGCGGAACATCATGGTCACAAACATCTGGATCTGCTGGATATCGTTCGTACTCCTGGTGATCAGGGATGCCGTGGAAAACTTATCAAACTCTGAGTTCGTAAAATCCATTACCTTTTTAAAAATATGGTCACGGAGAATTCTGCTCAGCCTGGCTGCCAGTTTTGCGGATAATAAAACGACAGTTACGGCCACAGCCATAGCCAGCAGTGCAAGCCCTACCATAATGGCTCCGGTCTTCAACATGTAATTGGTCTGTATCTGGTCTAAGTCGAGCCCCATGGCTTTATATTCCGCTTTTACAAAAGAGATCGCGGCCTGGCTGATGATGCTTTCCGGCATGTCATCAATGCTCTTTCCCTTAAATTTCTGCGCCATTTTGGCATTTTCTTTGGTCTGGCCGCTTTGCTCCATCATTTTCATTTCCAGCATCAGCATCGGTTTTGAAAGGATTTTGTCTAAATCCTCCCTGTCCTTTTTACTGATGTCTTTTCTCACATAGAGACGGCCTTTTTTATAAGAGCTGTAATCAGAGTCTTTCACCTGTTTTTTCGTGTACAGCTCATAGGCATCCTTCACTTTTTCTGCATCTTTCGGCTTCATCATTCCCATGAGTGCCTGCATGGACTCTTCCCGGACGGCATCCGGCACTGCGTCCTCGATTCCGCCCTGCTGGATTCCTACATTGACAATATTGGACGTATACGTCGGGATCGTCAGTTCACAGCTGACCTGCACACACAAAAGCAAAACAATGCATGCGATCGGGATATATGCTTTTTTCAGATATCGGAATATTTTCAGCATGATGTCTCCTTTCTACGATTATTCCTTACATTTACAAGTTCCTATTTCCAAATCAACTAATTTATCAAGCCCCTCATAAAACTTTGTGAGCAGCCGGAACAGTTCTTCTTTTTCCTCTTCCGTGAAGGTCTTCATGACCTGATTTTTAACTTCGACGGTAGCTTCGGAAATTTTCTCATAGATCTGCCGTCCGTGTTCCGTGAGATACACGAGGCTTCTCCTCTGATCTTCCGGGTCCTGCTTCCTGATGACAAATTCTCTTTTTTCAAGCCTGCGGATCATGACATTGATCGTCGAAGGCTTAATGCCCAATCTATCTGCAATCTCCTTCTGAGTCACTCCTTCTTTCTTGTAAAGGCCGGTGATCAGCGGCATCTGCCCCGGATGCAGACCTGCCTCCTTTAGGTAAGCAAATCCGATTGCAAAATTTTTATGGTTGATCTTCAGAAGCAGGTGATAAATGCCGTCATCTTCATACATGATGACTCCTTTCTTAAACCTCAAAAAATATATTAGTTATCTAATCATTAGTTGACTAATGGTTATCATAGCACAGTGCAAATGGAAATACAAGAAAAGAATTGTGAAGATTCAGTGACGTTTTTTCGTCCCGAAAATCATTCTGAAAAAGGTCCTGATTTCTCTCCAGGCCTCTTTGCTCTCCGGCAGCATTCCCATAGCCAGCTGAAACACATGGAACATGTCGGGATAGACACTGTTTCTCACCGAAACACCGCTTTCCTTCACCTTTCTTGCCACTCTCAGTGTGTCGTCCAGCAAAACTTCCCTGCCGCCTGTCTGAAACAGCATCGGCGGAAATCCATGATAATCTCCGAACAGTGGGGAAATATACGGATTGCTGACATCCTCACTTCCCGGATACAGAGAATCGTAAAGCATCGTGACCTTTGATCTGCCGAACAGCGGGTCTCTTCCGTAATTATATTTGAGACTTTCTCCGCTCAGTGTAAGATCCGTCCACGGTGACATCAAAATAAAACCTGCCGGCATGGAAATTCCATGATCCTTCAGATATAAACCTAGAGCCAGCGCAAGTCCTCCCCCGGCAGAATCCCCCGCAATCACGATCTTTTCCGGCGGGAATCCCTTCTCCTCTGTCAGCCACCGGTAGGCTGAGACAGCGTCTTTAAGCGCCGCAGGAAACGGATGCTCCGGCACGACCCGGTAATCCGGTGACAGGACACTTCCTCCCCCGCTACAAATAGAGTACTGGAGGGCAGCTCTGCGGTATGCGTTTCTAAGAGTCCCGATATATCCGCCGCCGTGCAGCTGCAATACCGCCAGGTCATTTTTATCCTGATCCGGAGACAGAAATTCCATCTGAAAATTCTCATGTGCCAGTTTCTCGTTTGTATACCCTTTTGGGCACTTCCACCGGTATTCCTTCGGATTCTGATGTCCCATGCCGGTGGCATATGTCCTTCCTCTGGGTGTCGCTGTAAATCCTCTGATGCATTGAACGGCCATCTGTCCGCGCAAACTTGCTCGTTTCATAGTATGCTCCTTCTCTGATTAGGTGTGAAATCTTCTGGCCAGTTCATTTTTCCCCTGCTTGTTCCCTGCCGCTAAAATAACAAATACCGTCAGTACTGAAATTCCGCAGGATATCCATGCGATCAGCGGCTGTTCAAAGAGTCCGAACAGGTACATGATGACCGGTACCACACTCAAGACCGCTATAAAAATCAAGTACATCAGATAACTGTACCATGTCTTTCTGTTTACCAGTACCAGCACTACCACTGCCAGATCTGCCGTCAGGATCAGCCCCGGTATGACATAAGCCGCAGACCATCCCTCATATCCGATGACATAGTCAATGACAGATACCAGAATTCCTCCGCCGATAACCTCCACAACGATCTTTGCGGCCAGATTTCTCCTGTGTACAATGGAATAGGATACAGTCACCATTAGATATAAAATACTTGCAAGGACGATTGCCGACCAGAGAAATCCATTATATGTAATATAATTGATGATTCCCATAAGGACTGCAATCATACCGAGCAGGATGAAAAAAATATTTTTAATCCCGTAAAGCCTCATTCTTTCTTCTTCCGGATCAGGGTACATTCTCTCCCGCTTAACGGTTTTTCCGTCATCACTTAATACCCTGTTGCAGAGCGGGCACGTCACGGTCTCATC
>NZ_FR889201.1:35790-58732 GCF_000432215.1 Anaerostipes sp. CAG:276 | reverse complement strand
TTGATTCCTTCCTTCGCCAGATTCCTGAAAAAGGCTTTCTGCAGATAGCTTTCCTGGAAAACCGACGTAAATGTGATGACCGCCTGGTCCTTATAACTGAGCATGGCGCATTTCACCTCCTGTGTCTTGAAGACACCCATCATCACATGAAATTGCTCGATCTCATCCTCATATCCGGGAAGCACCCTGATCTGTCCCAGGTTGGACAGCGTAGTCGTCGCTGACTTGCTGGAACGCCTGAACTTATAACTGAGTCCGAGATTCTTCAAAACAAGCGGCAGAATCCGTATAAATGGGTTCTTTTCTGCTGAAACATTATAAGACAGTACCTCCTCGATCTTTTCCTTTTTAATCTTTTCGTCCATCTGCCGGCTGACTTCAGAGAGAATCTCCTGAAATGTATGATTCTCCCCCCTGGATAAAAATTCGATCAAGGTTACCGCATAAAAGTTGCTGGTCGTACTGGAGTCAAAAAAAGCCCTTAAATTGATCGGCAGATTGATTCCGATTGGATTTTTGTCCTGCTGCCTGTTCATGTATTCCTCATAGATACTGTATATTAATACAGCAGTCAGGT
This sequence comes from Anaerostipes sp. CAG:276, assembly GCF_000432215.1. Classification (NCBI taxonomy): domain Bacteria; kingdom Bacillati; phylum Bacillota; class Clostridia; order Lachnospirales; family Lachnospiraceae; genus Anaerostipes; species Anaerostipes sp. CAG:276. The sequence continues at coordinate 58,155 of NZ_FR889201.1, read as the reverse complement.
ATTTGGTGACGCTGACCCCGCAGCTCCTGCAGGTTTTCTTCAGATCCTCAATACTTACATAACCGTGAATGACGCTGATAGCGCCTCCGTAAATCCTTCTTCCTTTGATCTGATAGGCTCTTTGCGTGCTGTAACCCTTTCCCTTTTTCTTTCGGTAATGCTTAAAGTAGCTGTCTTCCTGATCCAAAATACATTCTTCGCTGGGTGAATATTTTTTCACCTCTCCTTTGGACTCGTTCCTGAACAGGTCAATATAGCGATAAGTGAGTTCCTTTAAAAATGTGATGGCTCCCATGCCGTCTGAGACAGCGTGAAATACTTCCAGATTGATCCTCCTTCTGTAATAAGAAACACGGAACAGAAACTTCCTCCTGCCATGGGGATCGATGTACCGGCAGGGATATTCGGTCTCATCCTCCACCTGGGGCCGGTTCTTATTTTCTTCAAAATAAAACCAGAAAAATCCCCTGCGAAGCCGCACCCGGAACACGTCAAACCACGGAAGAACATCTTCCAGCGCCTGCTGGAGCAGATCCGGACGCACCTCCTCTTTTAAAGTGGACGAGATACGGTAAACGTGGCTGATCTCCTTATTTGCGATCACCGGAAAAAGCTGGGCCGTATTGTCAAGCTTCCTCCATGTAATATGATCATCTCTCTTTTTCATAATTCTTACCTTCCTGAAAAGCAAAATCAAAAGAAAATTCTGTCTACAAACAAAAAGCTGCCAAACCTAATTGACAACTTTTCGGGTGTTATAAACAGTATTACAGCACAACCAGAGCACAGCATCTTTTGTTTGAAAGGCACCATCTCCAGCAAACATTACGTCCATTTTCTACATGATTGGAGTGAGACATTCTAAGAGCCGAACGGAAATCATGTAGAAAATGTCATGCATTTCTTCCGCAGCACTTTTTATATTTCTTTCCGCTTCCGCAGGGACACGGGTCATTTCTTCCGATCTTCTCGCCTTTTACAACTGTCGTGGATGATTTCTGTTCTTTATACAGCTCTTTTCTTCTCTCCTCTGACAGAATATCGTTCCACTGTTCCAGTTCATACAGCCATTCTGCACGGCAGGCAACCATATTGTAGTATAATTTTTCAAAGTCAATATCTAACGTTACTTCCGTATCTTCCTCCATCTCCTCGATCGGATTCGGAGTTTTCAGACTGTCATTGATCCCGTCCAGAAAACCTACAAAAAACTGAAGTTCCGTCTCGTATTTTTCTGCCAGTTCTTTGACGGTTCCTTTTTCTACAAAATCTTTATCTGATAATAACTTTACATAAATCTCTTTTTCGATCCCAAAATAAGAAAGCCAGAACTGCTGTCCATCCTGTGTACGGTCGTCAAATTTATACGCATAGTCGCGCCATTCCTGAAGTAATCCCATGATTTATCCATCCTTTAACTGTTTTCATTGCTTTCGTGATACTTATGATACTATAACAAATTTAAAATATTTTTTCAATCTGTGTATAAAAAAAATTACAGGGGACATACTCTTAATGTCTAATCAACAGATTAGATTACTTATCCTCCCCTTGACGTGCAGGAGGCCTTGTGTTACAGGGCCTTCTGCATGTTTTTTTATTGTATCAGTTCTCTTCATTTCCCACAACGCCTGTAAAGTCTCCAAAACACATTGACATATATCTATATTTGTCATACAGTAAATATAGATAATCATCTATGGGAGGTATCTGAATTGGAGATTAATGAAAAGAAGGTTTCCGCCGTCTTTAAAGCTTTTTGTGATGAAAACCGCATCAAAATTCTAAAACTTTTAGTTACTGGTGAAAAATGTGCCTGTGAGCTCAATGAAAAAATTAATGTTTCGCAGCCTACCATGTCCCATCACATGAAAATTTTGTGTGATTCCGGAGTTGTATCGGGCCGCAGAGAAGGCAAATGGACCTACTATTCCATTTCATCTGAAGGAATGTCCCTTGCCATTCGGACTTTGCATGAACTGACCGGCGAAAAAATATCGTAAAAATTTAATTGTAGTCTGGGCAATCCACAAAAGTGCCTATAAGATTTTTATATACATTATATCGAAACATTTCTATTTATCTATATAAAAGAAAGGACGTTAATAACATGGAAACAATAAAATCAATGTGGGATTTCTTTCAGAACGAAATACTGGGAATGAATTGGCTGAACAAAATCATAAAAAATCTTTTAGAATCCCTTGGACTCGATACCTCATCCAGGGTCGGAAACAGTATGTTGTTCTTTCTATATGACACCGTAAAAATCATGGTGCTGCTGGGAATTTTGGTCCTCCTGATCTCTTACATCCAAAGTTACTTTCCACCGGAAAGAACTAAACGAATTCTTGGAGGTTTACACGGTATCAGGGCAAACATCATTGCTGCTCTGCTGGGCACCGTGACTCCGTTTTGTTCCTGTTCTTCTATTCCGATTTTTATCGGTTTTACAAATGCGGGACTGCCTCTTGGAGTTACCTTCTCTTTTCTGATCTCTTCTCCTATGGTAGATCTCGGATCACTTGTGCTTTTAACGAGTATCTTTGGCGGAAAAGTAGCTCTCGTCTATGTACTTCTGGGACTTGTCATTGCAGTGGCAGGCGGCACCGTGATTGAAAAGCTGCATTTAGAGCATCAGATCCGGGATTTTAACAAATCTGATCATGTCCCGGATGTGCCGCAGGAATCTCTGTGTTTTAAAGACAGAGTCAAATATGCATGGGAGACAGCAAAAATTACAGTAAAAGGGGTCACTCCATATATTTTGGCGGGTGTCGCCATAGGTGCGGTGATTCATAACTGGATTCCTGAAACCTTGATTATAAAAATTCTCGGAAAAGGGAACCCTTTGGGCATTTTGATCGCTGTGCCCGCCGGGATTCCTATGTATGCGGATATCTTCGGCACCATTCCCGTTGCAGAGGCACTGCTCTCGAAAGGCGCCCAGTTAGGTGTTGTCCTGTCCTTTATGATGGCGGTTACAACTCTCTCTCTGCCGTCTGTAATCATGCTGAAAAAAGCAGTCAAACCAAAGCTTCTCTTGATTTTTGCAGTCATCTGTACCCTTGGTATTATTTTTGTAGGATACTTTTTCAATGCATTCCAGTATCTGTTTCTATAGAGAAAAATGTCACGCTCTGTCCAAAATAACCCCTTGTATCTTCTTTCTCTTCCCATTAGAATAGAAGAAACAAATCTATTGTGCGGGAGGTTATCTTTTGAATTTTAATAACACACCAGTAAAAAGAATCCGGTTAGAACATGCATTTAATATCAGGGATCTGGGCGGCCTGGAAACAGCGGATGGCTCAGTCATCCGCTGGAACCGCCTGTACCGGGGTGACTGTCTTGCGTTCCTCTCCCCAGACGAATGGAAAAAGCTTGAGGACTGCGGAATTGTCTCTATTATAGATCTTCGGAGCAAATCCGAGACGCTCCTCATGAAAGATCAGGTTCCGGAGACAATGCAGTATTATCACTGTCCCCTTCAAAAAGAAGAAATTGACTTTGAAAATGCAGCAGAATCTGCTTCCAAAGCCTTCACGAAAAGTCTGGCAGACGGCTATCAGAAAATGCTGTATGACAGTCCTGAGCTGATTGCCGGCGCAGTAAAAACCGTCGTTCAGTGTCTTAACAAAGGAGGGGTTCTCTTCCACTGTACCGCGGGGAAAGACCGGACCGGTGTTCTTTCTGCTGTACTCTTAACACTTCTTGGTGCTGACAGAGAAGACATCGTCGCAGAATATCAGGTTTCCTTTACATACAATCAGCGCGGCGTTAACAAAGCAGCCATGGAACTTCCTGACTATCAGTCCATGCTTCCGATGCTCGGCTCAGATGCCGCCCATATGGAACAGCTTCTTCACTTGTTTGAAGAACTTCACCTTACGTCCTATCTTACAGAACATGGACTGCCCGATTCTGAAATTACAAACCTGAAAGATCTTGTCTTGGAAAGGAAAGGCTCATGAAACAAAAAACAAAACGTATCCTGTCTATCCTTGTGATCCTGTCCATTTTTCTCGTCATAGGCCTCACTCTGTTTTGTGCATTTACCGGAAATGGAGCATTCTATGGTATGCTGGCGCTGATGTTCTTCTATCCGCTGCTCCTGTGGGTGCTTATCTTTCTATACAAAAAAAACAAAGACTGAAACAGAAGGTGCGTTCCATCCCCGGAATGCACCTTCTGTTTTTAAAATCCTACGACTTGCCTTGTTCTCGGAATACTCGGTTCCTCCCCGATCATCCCATAAGTTCTGAGCGTCGCGATCTTTTCCATATCGTCTTCCCCAATCTCAAAATCAAAGACATCTGCATTTCCGCTGATACGCTCCATACTGGATGCTTTCGGCAGCGGGATCACTCCTTTTTGCATGATCCATCGGATACAAATCTGCGCCACGGTACGGTCATATTTTGCGGCCATTTCTTTTAACAGTTCTCTCTTAAATGCCTGTCCCTGGATCAGCGGACTCCACGCCTCCGGCACGATCTGGTTTTCTTTGCAGTAAGCAGCCATCTCTTCCTGCGGATGCTGCGGGTGAAGCTGCACCTGATTGACCATCGGCATAATCTTTGCATGGTTCTTTAATATTTCCAGATGTTCGATCATAAAATTGCTGACACCGATGGCTCTGATCTTACCCGCCCCATAAAGCTCCTCAAAAGCCCTCCATGTGTCAAGAATATCCTGCTCATAGTCATCCTTATGCTCGATCACAACCGGCCAGTGGATCAAATAGAGGTCAAGATAGTCAAGACCTAAGTGTTCCAGTGTTTTATCAAACGATTTCTTTGCCTTTTCATATCCATGATCTGCATTGGGGAGTTTGCTTGTAATAAACAACTCTTCCCTGGGCACTCCGCTCTCACGGATTCCTTTCCCCACACCTGCCTCATTGGCATATGCGGCTGCACCGTCTATGTGCCGGTATCCGGCCTGAATCGCCATTTTCACGCTCTCACAGACCACATCGTCGGGAGACTTCCATGTCCCAAACCCAATACACGGTATCTTTACTCCGTTTCTCAGCATATATCCATCCTGTAAACTGTCCATGCCTCATTCCTCCCTCAGGCTGTCCAAATATTTCTTAATATTTTTCTCATATCCATTCTCTGTCGGTTCATAAAACACGGTCCCCAGTAATTCATCCGGAAGATACTGCTGTTTGACATAATGTCCCGGAAAATTGTGGGCATACTGATATCCGATTCCCCGGCCCAGTTTGGAAGCCCCTTTGTAATGAGAATCCCTCAGATGATTTGGAACCATCCCGTTCTTTCTTTTCCTGACTGCTTCCAGAGCCTGATCCACAGCCATATAAGCCGCATTGCTCTTGGGTGCTCCCGCCACATAGGTCACCGCCTGGGCAAGAATGATCCTGGCTTCCGGAAGTCCGATCCTCTCCACAGCCTGGGATGCCGCGACTGCGACCTGCAGAGCCTGGGGATCTGCGTTTCCTACATCTTCCGAAGCGCAGATCATGATTCTCCGTGAAATAAAGGTAACGCTCTCTCCGGCATCGATCATTCTGGCCAGATAATAAACTGCCGCATCGGGGTCAGATCCCCTCATACTCTTAATAAATGCCGAGATAATATCGTAGTGGTTGTCCCCGCCTTTGTCATACCTCATGACCCGCTTCTGGATACACTCCTGAGCCACATTGATATCGATAACAATCTCTCCGTCTTCTCCCGGTTCTGTGGTAAGAATCCCAAGCTCGACGGCATTCAGCGCACTTCTTGCATCTCCCTCGGCCATATCTGCCAGGAAATCAAGGGCCTCATCGGTAATCTTGGCGCGATAAATCCCCATGCCCTTCTCGTCATCGGTCACAGCTCTGACTAAAAGTTTTTTAATGTCCTCTGGTTCCAGTGACTTAAGTTCAAAGACATTGGACCTTGAAATCAGCGCCTGATTCACCTCGAAATACGGATTTTCCGTAGTGGCGCCGATCAAAATGATCGTCCCGTCCTCCACAAAAGGAAGCAAAAAATCCTGCTGGGCTTTGTTGAACCTGTGGATCTCATCAATGAACAGGATTGTTTTTTTCTGGAACATCCCCAGTGCTTCCTTTGCCTCCTTCACGGCCTCCTGCATTTCTTTTTTGCCGGAAGTGGTAGCATTCATCTGCACGAAGTTTGCCTGGGTCGTCTGGGCAATGACTCTGGCTAAGGTCGTTTTTCCGGTACCCGGAGGTCCGTAAAATATGATGGAACTGAGCTTGTCCGCCTGAATCGCCCGGTAGAGCAGCTTGTCCTTCCCTATAATATGCTCCTGTCCCACGACTTCATCGAGGGTTTTGGGCCGCATTCTGCCGGCCAGCGGAGCTTCTTTCCTGCTGTTTTTCTGTCTTGCATAATCAAATAAATCCATAGCTCCTCCTTTTTGGTAATCTTAACATAGAGACCGATGAAAATCCACGCAAATTTAAGACTTTTTTTAGAAATAAGTCATGATTTTATATGCACGATTTGATATAATGTCACTAGTATATTGATAAGAAACAATAAACCAAAACTGCGTATTGGAGTTATTATGGGTAAAATATTAGTAGAAAAGCTTTCTTACACCGAAGTCAACAAAAATATCAGTCAGACAGAATACGAAAAGATACAGGAGGAATATCTGCTGTCCAAGTCTCCTGAAAAATACATGATAAGCATGCCCGTAAGAGTTTTGATGTTTGAGGGGCTTGAGAGAGAACCGAATATCCGTTACTATATTTATGAAGAAGACCACACAAACTTTTTCTTCATTCAGAATCAGACCAGCGGACATGTGGTCCATAAGACAAAGTTTTCCCTGACACAGGAAGAAGTAGAGAAAATTCTCAGCGGAGATTATCAATTCCTGCTGGACAGTGAAGAGCCGGCGATGAATTCTTTGTATTTCCAGTTCACCATCAACAAGCTCCATCCTACTTATAAAAAGGAGTGTACCAGAAAGATCTTTCACCAGAATCGTTTTTTAGATATCGTGATTGATATTTCTATAAAAAGGACACCGTTTGAGGGCTCTGACTTTTTTACTCCGCAAAAGTTATACGCTCAGAAAAAGTCTTCGCTCAGGTGTCATACAAGACAGTATCTGACACTTTCAAAACCGGTATCCTCCCTGCTGAAGTTCAATGAACAGCTCCTACATAATCAGACGGGAAATGTCAACGCCGGCCGCTGACCCATAAAAGTGCTGCCTTCTTTGGCATACCGTATCTTAAATACAAAAGCAATTCACCCCTGAATTGCTTTTGTATTTTTTTTTATCTTCTCGTATTTTCCACGGGTCGCCATGCCGCCCCGTATGTGCCGCTCCGATTTGTTGAGATCCAGTACCTCTCTGGCCCTTCTGGCCAGGGACTGATTGATCTTTTCCAATCGTTCCGTCACATCTTTATGTACGGTAGATTTAGAGATTCCGAACACTTTGGCAGTTTGTCTGACTGTGGCTTTTTTATCTACGATATAATTGCCGACTTCTACCGCGCGTTCTTCAATGTACTCTTTCATAAAAATCCCCTGCATTCTCTGTTTTTACAGTGTATGCAGTGGAATATCCGTTTAGACTTCCTATAATTCTTGATATATAGATTCTGCGTCCAGCACGTGAAACGGTCTTGTCTGATGGTCTCCTCTGGCACCCGCAGTCACCAGTATATACCTCTTTCCGCGTATATTGACCCAGCTTGCCAGGCAGAGTCCTGCTTCTTTTGTATAGCCGGTCTTTCCGCCGAGAAAACTTCCGTTCGTTGGCTTCAGCTGGTCTTTATAATCTGTCAGAGTACTTTGCAGAAGAAGTCCTTCCGGATGCTTTTGTGTTGGTTCTGTCCGATACTGCATTGTCTCAAACACTTTTCTAAACCGGGGGTTTTTCAGAGCATACCGGAGAAGGATCTCCAAATCCTCTGCTGTTGAAACGTGCTTCGGATCATGCAGGCCGGTTGAATTAACAAAGTTTGTGTGCTTCATTCCAATTTCCCTTGCTTTCTGATTCATCAGCAGGGCAAACTTTTCTTCACTTCCTGCCAGATAATTTGCCAGCCTGAGACAGCACTCCGCTCCTGACGGCAGCATTGCTCCATAATAAAGATCTTTTATCTTTACTCTCTCCCCCGGCAGAAATCCTGCAACGGAGGCATGGCTTTGGGCCAGCGACTGAAAAATATCCTGGTTCATCAGGATTTCCTTTTCATCATTAGAAACAGATTCTACAGCCAGCAGAACTGTCATGATCTTTGTTAAAGATGCAGGATATATTTTCTTATTTCCCTGCTTATTCATTAGGATCCTGCCGGATTTTTGTTCTGCCAAAACCGCAGCATCGCTGTAAATCTTTTGATCTGAGACCTGCCTTAAGTTTGATACCTCCCTGAAAACGTCATCTCCAAATGGGATGTCTTTAGGAAACCACTCTCCGCCTTTTGCCCACAATCCTATGGCAAAAATGATGATCAGCAAGCATATTCTTTTTCTTTTCATTCTAGTCCCTCCTGTTTTATCCTTTCAGTTTTTTTCTAATTTTCAGTATAAAGATAAAAAAAAGAACCGTAACAAAAAAACCTTGTGTTGAGCATCATCCTGCCCCAAATAAAAAAGGGACAAACGTTCAGGCCAAACGGCCGACGTTTGTCTCCGTTTCTTACGATGTGCTGCTTAAAAGTAGATCAGCTTTTCTTTTGGCTGTGTTCCCTGTTCTATGCGCAGCGCCTTTAGAACAGGGCCCCTCTCTCCTCCGTACGCTTTATGGTTTTCCATACTGATTTTCGCCGTCAGCACGGCCCAGGAACCATCCTGTATTTTCTTCATTGTAGAGGACTTGACATGATGCATTTGACAGATGAAACCGATAAATGTTATGTCGTCCTCACAGCATGTCATAGCAGACCTGCCCGGCAGAATCAGCCCGGCAGGGATTCCATGAGGCCTTCTGACAAATACATTGGAAAGCTCCACCACTTTGCCCATATAAACATTGGGCCGCTCCAAAACGTCAATGTACCAGATTCCAAAATCATCCTCATTGACCCTGATGATCTCTGCCTCCGGATCGTACGGGAGCATCTCATTGAGTTCAAATTCTTTTCCGTCCGCCCGTTCAAATCCTACCTGCGCCCTCCGGCTGACTGCCTTAATACTCCTTCTATAGGAGGACGCATTGGTCTCATCGGTACAGCGGTTGAAAATGACCATATCCGCCATCTTGAACATCTCCACCATCAGAGACCGCATATTTTTTAAATACAGATCCGCAGTAGACGCATCCACCGTGACAATGATCTGATACAATTCCAGGTCTGTCTCATCGATCACATCCATGACATCCTCGATCTGATACATTCCATTATATTCGATCATAATACGGTCCGGATGGTAATTTTTCTCACAGTTTTCTACAAAGGCTGGGGTAAAATCTTCTATGTCATCTATCTGTAGAACAAAGGAATTACTCTCCTCCAGGAACTCTTTTTCATATTCTTCCTCCCCTTCTTCGAATGAAAGAATCATCGTCCGCTCACCGTCCGCAAAATATTCCTGGTTCAAAGTGTCTTTTATAAAAGAAGTTTTGCCGCTCTCTAAAAATCCCCATATCAGGTAAACCGGCATTTCCATAGTTTTTTACCTCCCTATTTAAGCCCAAAAAGAGCCTGGATTTTTTCCGTGTTGAGATCTGATCCGATGACACAGATTCTGCCGGTATAATCCGCTTCTCCCTGACGGATCTCGTACTCACCCGGCACCATGTCAAAATGCAGCCATGTATGATCCGGCCCTTCCACGATGCCTTTCGCTCTCAGAATCATGCCGAAATCATCTGACTCTGCCAGCTTCTTCAGGATCTGTTCCAGCATTTCTTTCTTATATTTGTGAGGTGTTTCCTCTCCCCAGCTTGTAAACACCTCATCCGCATGATGATGGCCGTGTTCATGGTGGTGTTCATCTCCATGGTGGTGATGATGCTCTCCGTGTTCATGATGGTGTCCGCACTCCGGACAGATTTCTTCTTCCTCAAACAGCTGCTTTTCCAGCTGGTTTCCCTCTTCCATCACAGAAAGGATCTTCTCTCCGTCCAGCTGTTCCCACGGCGTCGTGATCACGGCTGCCTTATAGTTATGTTCTCTGATAAGGCCGACGGCCTGTCCGAGCTTATCTTCCTTTACCTGACCGGTCCTGCTCAATATGACAGTTCCTGCGTATTCGATCTGATTATTGTAAAATTCCCCGAAGTTTTTCATATACATCCTGCACTTCTTTGCGTCTGCCACAGTGACAAAGCTGTTCAGTGAGAGATCACAGTTTTCTGCTTCCTTCTGCACCGCTTTGATCACATCGGACAGCTTTCCCACACCGGACGGCTCAATAATGATGCGGTCCGGGGAGTACTGTGAAACTACTTCTCTGAGCGCCGTTCCAAAGTCTCCTACCAGAGAGCAGCAGATACATCCGGAATTCATCTCCGTCACCTGGATCCCGGCCTCTTTTAAAAATCCGCCGTCGATGCCGATTTCGCCAAATTCATTTTCGATCAGGACAACCTTTTCCTGTCCCAGAGCCTCTTTTAAAAGCTTTTTAATAAGCGTTGTCTTCCCTGCTCCTAAAAATCCTGAAATGATATCTATTTTTGTCATAATTCTTACTTCCTTTCTTTGGATGATTGCATCCTGCGGCCGGGTCACATATAATTCTACTTATACCACAGTATTTTTTATTGTACTACTTTTTTAAAATATTTCAAATATCCCGAATGCACGGTCTTTGTCCTGAACGTAATCAATCCTTAAAACTTCACGTTCTGTCCCAGGTATCACAGGATATTTTTAAGACATTCTTGTTTTCTTCTCTTATAGTAGTTCCTGTATAGGAAACAAAAGAGATCAGGCAATCAGAAAGGAGTTTTATGTTAGAAATCATTCTCTGCGATGATGATCCTTTTATTTTAAAGATCATCAGAGAACAGGTAGAACACATTTTATCAGAGTCCATCCCCGAAGGCCGGATTGCATGTGTTGCCTCCGGCTATCAGGAACTGTTTCTTTATTTAAAGAAACATCCCGGTGAATATCTTTTTTTTCTGGATCTGGATTTTGGAAGCAATGAATTTAATGGAATTGATATAGCAAAACAGATCAAAAAAAGTTTTCCCGGCTCAAAGATCGTATTTGTGACGAACCACTATGAACTGGCACTCAATGTACTGAAATCCGGAGTGGAGCCTTTTGGCTTTATCGAAAAGACCACAGACATTATGAAAATGAACCAGTGCTGCTATCAGTATATCTATCTGGCCAAAAAAAGCTTTCCCTCTAAGGAATCTGAAGAGGATACAGAAACTGTCACTTTAAAAATCGGCACCGATGAGGAACTGTCACTTCCAAAAGCCGATATCCTGTATGTGGAGGCAGTCAAGACAAAGTCCCACTGTATCTGCTATCATACAGTGAACGGTTCTTCCATTACAGTCCGAGAAACAATCGACCATGCACTTGAGACTTTAGGAGCAGGCTTTATGAAGAGCCACCGCTCCGTCATTGTCCAGAAGTGCCATATGATCGGACTCTCCGATGGAATGATCAAGTTTATCAATGGGGATACGGTCCCCTGTTCCTTCCGGCAGAGAAATGAAATAAAAGGAGTCATATATGGAAAGCAAAGCTAAAAAAATCCTGTGGCTGCTTTATCCCGCAGTCATGGGGCTGATATGGTACACGCAGCTTCCGAGAATACTGTTAATGACTGGTACTACGGCTATGCAGTATTTCGTGATCAGCCTTGTTTCTGTTCTGTCTATCGCCATTTTAAATCTGCTGCGCTTCCGGCTCCCCGATTTTCTGCTGTTATTTACTGTCATTTTCATGGTCGTGTCGAAACCGGACTTTGTTGAAGGATTTTCAGATTTCCTGATCTTCTTTCTGATTTTTGGTATCGGCTACTACAGAAAAGAGCTTCAGAAAGGCAAAGTTTTGTTTTCATGGATCACATTTATCCTGTATGTGGCAAACCGTGTGTTTCTTCGGAATATTTATGACTCTTTCAAAGGTTTTTATTTCCGCTATGCAAACGGGCTTGAGACTGAATATCTGGTCAAAGCAGGGATCTTTATTCTTCTGTCCGCTGCTGTGGTTTTGCTGGATACCCTTTTGATCTTGCTGATCAGAAAAATTTTTGGAAGATATCTGGTTAAAATTTCAGTGCTGGAGAAGTCTTATCCGAAGATCGCCCGGAATTTTATTCTATGTACCGTTTGTTTATTTGTGCTGGCTCTGGTTTTTCAATATCAGCTCTCCATGTTTATGACACTTTTTTATACGGCGGATTATTCTGAATTTTATCACCAGATCATGAATTGTATGGATACGATAACAGTCTGTGTCCTGCTGATCCAGATCATCATCCTGGCAACTCTTCTTATGTTTTCCAAGTATCGTTTTACCATCGACGCAAAACGGCGCTATGAGGAAAACCTCCTTTTGTACAGCAATGATCTGGAGAAAAACCTGACAGAGATCAGAAATTTAAAGCATGATATGAAAAATATTCTTTTTACTCTGGGCCATCTGATTGAGAACAGCCATGATGAACCTCTGAAAGAATATTTTAAGCAAACCGTCAATCCTTATTTTCAGGATGAGCTTAAGAAAAATGATTTATATGCCCAGCTGCAGCAGGCGGACGATGAACAGCTCCGAGCTTTTCTATATTATAAAATCTCTGCCGGCTTTCGGGAGCACTTAGATATCCGCCTGTCGTTCGACGGTGTTTTTAAAGAAAGCCTGATCACAGACAGCATTGATTTTCTGGACTTTATCCGCATTTTAGGGATTTTTCTCGACAATGCCATGGAGGAAGCCGCACTTACCATGGACAAACAAATCGATATCCGGTTCGTTTCAAATAAAGATATGTATGAGGCTGTTATCTCAAACTCTGTCCGTAGGGAGAAGGAGGTAGTGCCCGGCTTGTCAGATAAAGGACTGGGCCGGGGCAATGGGCTGATGATCGTCCATAAGATACTGGAAACCTATCCTAATATTATTTTAAACTCCTATACAAACAACGGGAAATTCATCCAGCACCTTGAAATTACCAGATCTGAATGATCCCGTTTTGCCTGGTCTCCACACATAGCAAAGGAGATCACTATGAACAAAGAAAAACAAACAAAAGCAAACAAATATTTCAAACGATTTTTCTGGGCAGTATTTTTATTTTATCTGCTGATTTTGATCAAGATCGTTCTGTTAAAAGATACGGACCTCTCTGCTGTTCCAAAATTTTTGACCGGTGAGAAAAAGGGATTCCGCTCATTCAATCTGATTCCTTTTCAGACCTTTCTTAATTTTTCCCGTATTGCAGGGAGCGGGAATTTTTTGTGGAGCATATCAAATCTTTTGGGAAACAGCCTGATTTTCCTCCCTTTTGGTTATCTTCTTGCTCTGTTGAAAAGCCCGAAGATTTCTAAACGAAAGATTCTGTTCCTGTCGGCACTTTTAAGTCTCTTTTTTGAGACCAGCCAATATGTTTTTTATCTTGGTTCTGCCGACATTGACGACCTGCTTCTGAATGTACTCGGCGCTGCCGCGGGAATTCTCTGTTTTCATATTCTGACGGCTCTGTGCAGGAATGATCTGCACCGGATCTATCTTATCAGCCTGATCCTTGGACTCCTTTCATTTGCCGGAGCGGGTGCCATCGCCTATGTGGAATTCGGGAGCCGCCTGGGTCTCGTGCATTATAAAAGTACAGTCATAGGCGGGGAGGATATACCAAAAAAAGAGCCTGGTTATACTGGTTACTTTATGTCCGGAAGTGACAGAAAGCTCCGCTGCACCAGCGACACAGATGAGGCCTTCGGCGATCCTTCTGTCATAAATATCACCCCTGAGACAAAAGTCTTTCATTTAAGCTATGAAAAGGAGAAGACCAGTTTTCATCAGATTAATACTGTCTATAAGCGATACAGCTTATCCCAGCTGAAGTCTGTGAAAAAACATTCCAAAGTTTCTGTCTGGTTTACTAAAAATGGCAGGAATGCGGATATCATCGTTCTGTCTGACCCTGTCAATACAGACAGCGAAAGCGTCAAGGCAGACGGCGCTTATGTGGAAAAGAAAGAACTGAACGGCACTGTCATAAGTATAGGAAAAGAAACCTTTGTGATCAGCAAGATCAACACATACGATGACAAGAAAAACGGCGGACAGATTGCCGAAAGCACTGATATTCATATCACAGTAAAATATAAAAAAGATCTGAAGGTTACTGTCTGTGATGCCTATAATCAGGGAACAAAAACCAGCTGCCGGAAAGGCAGCTTAAAGGATCTGAAAAAGGACCGCAGTGTTCTTCTGAAAGGAACCGTCAGAGATAAAATATTTTACGCGGAATCTGTTACCGTATATATTTTTCACAAATAACGCTTTCCCTCTTTAATGCGTAAGCTGACTTTCGTTGACACATTGTACGGAATTTGGTACAATTTATTTACAATTAAAAGATCGTGGCCTGGGCGTCTCTGACAGCATTCTTTTACATAGAATGTTGTTAGAGAACGCTCAGGTATTTTATATTCAGAGGGGGACTGCCTATGAGAACTGTTGGTCAAAGCATAAAAAGAGTGGATGCTTACGAGAAGGTATCCGGAAGAGCCAAATTTACCGATGATCTGATCCCGAAGCATTGTCTCACTGCGAAAGTACTGCATGCTCCCATTGCCAGCGGTATTGTCGCTTCTATAGACACAAGTGAGGCGGAGGCCCTCAAAGGGGTGGTAAAAGTCGTCACCTTCCGTGACGTCCCAAAGCATACATATCCCACTCCCGGCCATCCCTGGTCCGTGGATCCGTCTCACCAGGATACGGCGGACCGCCGTCTGCTGACCGGTAGAATCCGTTATTACGGCGACGATGTTGCCGCCGTGATCGCCGAAGATGAAGTCACCGCTTCCAGGGCTTTAAAACTGATCCGGACAGAGTACGAAGAATATGCCCCGGTGCTTCATCCCCGGGATGCCATGAAGGGAACCATTCCGCCGGTTCACGAAGAACATCCGGACAATATTCTTGCAAAGAGCAACTACGAGATCGGACATGTGGACGATGCACTCTCGCAGGCAGATGCCGTACTCAGCGAAAGTTTCCGCACCCCTATCGTCCAGCACTGCCACATTGAGCCGCCGATTTCCTATGCCTACATGGAAAAAGACAGGATCGTTGTCGTATGTTCCACCCAGATCCCCCATATCGTGAGGAGAGTCATCGGGCAGGCCTTGGGCATCCCATGGGGAAAAGTCCGTGTCATAAAGCCATATATCGGCGGAGGCTTCGGCAACAAACAGGAGGTTCTCTATGAACCTCTCAATGCATTTCTGACTGCCTCTGTCGGCGGCCGTCCGGTGAAACTGGAGCTTTCCAGAGAGGAAACGTTTACAAACACCAGGACCCGCCATTCCATTGAATATGACCTGACGGCAGGCGTAACAAAAGACGGTAAAATTCTCGCCAAAGATATGAAAGCCTATTCCAACCAGGGGGCCTACGCCTCACACGGCCATGCCATCGCAGCCAACGGCGCTACCGCATGGCGCCATTTATATGATGTAAAAAATATCCGGGCCGATGCTTATACCGTCTATACAAATGCACCGGTAGGCGGAGCCATGAGGGGCTATGGTATCCCCCAGTTCTGCTTCGTATCCGAATGTCTGATGGATGATCTGGCCTGTAAAATTTCCATGGACCCGTTAAAGTTCCGGGAGCTCAACCTATATGACGGATATTATGAAGATCCTGTTTTAACTCCTCTCGCCGCAAACACCAACGGCGTCAGAGAGTGTATGAGGCGCGGAGCAGACTACATACACTGGGAGAAAAAACGCAGCTTATATCAAAACCAGTCCGGGAATATCCGGCGCGGTGTGGGCATGGCTTTGTTCAGCTATAAGACCGGTGTATGGCCCATTTCCCTGGAAATATCCGGAGCCAGGCTTATCCTCAATCAGGACGGGAGTGTCCAGCTCCAGACCGGCGCCGCAGAAATCGGGCAGGGTTCCGACACTGTATTTACACAGATGGCGGCGGAGGTCCTGGGTCTTTCCCCTGATGACGTCCACATTCAGCCCTTTCAGGATACGGACATTACCCCTTTTGACACGGGAGCTTACGCTTCCAGACAAACCTATATCAGCGGCATCGCCGTCAAAGAATGTGCCGAACTCCTGAAAGAAAAAATTCTTACCTATGCCAGGACTCTGGTTGCTGAAGAATATAGGGATCAGGAGCTTTCTCTGTATGATAAACAGATCCTGTGCGGCCGGAAGCCGGTCCTGTCCCTTGAAGAACTGGCTTTTCACAGCTATTACAGCAGGACTTCTTCTGCCGCCATCACGTCGGATGTATCCCGGCAGATCAAGAAAAACACCCTTGCGTTCGGAGCTTGTTTTGCGGAAATTGAAGTAGATTTAAAACTAGCTAAGATTAAGATACTCGATATCATCAATGTCCATGACAGCGGAAAGATCATCAATCCACAGCTGGCCTCCATGCAGGTCCACGGCGGCATGTCCATGGGCATAGGCTATGGTCTGAGTGAGCAGATGCTCCTGGATGAAAAGACCGGACGCGTACTGAACGGCAGCCTGTTAGACTACAAGCTTCCCACTATGATGGACTCCCCGGATCTCCATTTAGACTTTGTGGAACTTGAAGATCCAACGGGCCCGTTCGGAAACAAGGCTCTTGGCGAGCCTCCAGCAATCCCTCCTGCTCCGGCCATCCGCAATGCTTTTCTTCACGCAACCGGGATTCCGGTCAATGAAATCCCTCTTTCACCTCAGAGGGTATTTGAGGCATTAAAAAAAGCTGATTTGATATAAGGGGGAAATATATGTATGATATAGAAGATTATTATGAAGCAGACACCGTGGCAGATGCCTGTGATCTCTTACAAAAACATCCCGGCGCCATACTCATCTGCGGCGGCAGCGATGTGCTGATCCGTATCCGGGAAGGGAAACTGGCAGGCTCCAGCCTGATCAGTATACGGGGTATCAGAGATCTGCATGGAGTTTCCATGGAAAAGGACGGAACAATTTCCATAGGAGCTGCTGTCACCTTTCATCATTTGACAGAGGACCCGGCGGTCCGTCAATATATCCCGGTGCTTTCAGAGGCGGCAGATCAGGTAGGCGGTCCCCAGATCCGCAATATCGGCACCATCGGCGGAAATCTCTGCAACGGAGCCGTCAGCGCAGACAGTGCACCTGCCTGTTTTTGTCTGAATGCCCGGCTGAAGATTTCCGGTCCCGGCGGAGAGCGGATCGTCCCCATAAAAGATTTTTATCTGGGACCGGGCCGGGTAGATTTAAGAAACGGAGAAATACTGACCCGGATCTTCATCGACAAAAAAAATTACGAAGGTTATACCGGGCACTATATTAAATATGCCATGAGGAATGCCATGGATATTGCAGCGCTGAGCTGCTGCGTCCTGTGCAGGACCGATCTGTCTGCCCGGACACTGAACGATGTGAAAATAGCGTTTGGCGTTGCGGCTCCCACACCTTTCCGGTGCGTGGAGACAGAATCAAAATTAAAGGGGATGGCTGTTGATGACCGTCTTTACGACAAGATCGAGGAATCCGTCCGCACCGAAATCAATCCGAGAGATTCCTGGCGTGCATCCCGCAGTTTCCGCATCCAGATCGGAGGCGAGATCGCCAGACGGGCACTGCAAAAAGCCGTAAAACTCCAGGAGGTGAGGTAGTATGGAACAGCAGAAAAAACTTGTAACCTGTACGGTCAACGGGCATGAAGTGGCTGAATATGTAGATGTGAGAGAATCCCTTTTAGAAATGCTCAGAAACCGCCTTGGCCTGACTTCCGTAAAAAAGGGCTGTGAGGTGGGTGAATGCGGTGCCTGTACGGTCATTGTGGATGGAGAGACCATCGATTCCTGTATTTATCTGGCCGTGTGGGCCCAGGGAAAACAGATCCGCACTCTGGAAGACCTCATGGGACCGAATGGAGAACTCACAAGAATCCAGGAGGCATTTATCGAAGAAGGCGCCATTCAGTGCGGCTTCTGCACCCCGGGTTTTATTATGTCCGCCACAGTCCTTCTGGAACGAGGCGAAAAAAACCTGACTCGGGATATGATCCGGAAACATATGGCAGGAAACCTCTGCCGCTGCACGGGCTATGAAAATATCGTAAATGCGGTGCAGAAGGTACACAAGGAAAACCAATCCCTGTAAATTATCATGACATTTTCTACATGATTGGAGTGAGGCATTCTAAGAGCCGAACGGAAATCATGTGGAGAATGTCTTAAATTACTGATTACCGAAATGTTTTAAATGGTCTCGGAGTCTTAAATATTCCGGTAGCGCTGCCCACCAGCTCGTCTCCCACATACGCTTTTCCCATGAAATTCATGATCGTTTTTCCAGTGGACACAGCTTCGGCTTTTACTGTCACTGTAGATCCAATGGGTACTCCCTTCAGAAAGGAAGTGGAGAGCTGGACC
Source organism: Anaerostipes sp. CAG:276 (assembly GCF_000432215.1). Taxonomy (NCBI): domain Bacteria; kingdom Bacillati; phylum Bacillota; class Clostridia; order Lachnospirales; family Lachnospiraceae; genus Anaerostipes; species Anaerostipes sp. CAG:276. The sequence goes on along the minus strand of NZ_FR889201.1, from coordinate 39,625 downwards.
GTAGGTGCGATATCATAATCGCCCAGTCCGCTTGTCAGCGTGCCGAAGGTGATGTCGAACATCCCAACCAAAGATCCTCCAAACATAATATTAAACCCGTTTCGATGGAAATCCCCGACCTCATATTCCATCGTCACACGTTTTTCATCATAATTGTAATCCACAATCTTTCCTCTCAATTCATTGAAAATACTGTGGTCGCTCACATGGCGGATGGCCTCCACTCTGCGTCTCATATTTTTCTCAAAACTCTCACGGTTTCCCATAAGATTCACTTCCCTTCTTTTTCCTTTCTGATAATTTTAACACAGATCCTTGCTTTTGTATAATAATTCTCTTTTATGTAAATGCTACCTGTAACAGATGTATTTGAAAGGAGTTTCATTATGGATAATCAGAACTTATTAAACGAGATGTATCAAAATCTTCAGATGGTGTTAAATACCATGCCGGAGCTTACCCAGGCCACCTCAGACTGTGATTTGAAAGGATGTTTGGAACAGCAGGAACAGCAGTTCCAGGACTTTTTCTCAAGAGTCAAACAGGCTATGACAAAAGATATGCAGCAGCCGGAAGAAATCGGAGAAATCCAGAAAAAATATGCGGAATGGATGACCAAGATGAAAGCCATCGCAGATAAATCCACAAGCCATTTAGCGGAAATGTCCATCCAGGGATATACCATGGGAATGATCCAGCTGATCCAGAGCTCCCACAAAAATTGTGACGCTTCTAAGGACAATTTGTCGATGTCAACTGATCTTGTAAAACTCTACGAAGAAAGTATCGATAGTTTAAAAAAGTATTTGTAAAAAAACAATGGTTGTGGTATGATAATTACTGTTATTAGTGAATGTATAGATCACGTCCGGGTAGATGTTGCATTGCTATGTATCCCTCTGGAACGTGATCTTTTTATTTCGCTGATAATGAAAGTAATGTTAATTTTTATTTTTAATGGAGGTACCCAAATGAACACTGGTACAGTAAAATGGTTTAACTCAGAAAAAGGTTACGGATTTATTTCTCAGGAAGGCGGAGACGATGTATTCGTACACTTCTCAGCAATCTCAGGTGATGGATTCAAGACTTTAGAAGAAGGACAGCAGGTTAGCTTTGAAATCGCAGAAGGACCTCGCGGAAAACAGGCTGAGAACGTATCCAAATTAGCTTAATCTTTTTCTTTTTGAATTAAATAGATTTTGCAAGAATCCCACAGACGGTGTGCACCACTGTCTGCGGGATTTTTTATTTTATATAAAATTGTGCGGACTTTCCTCCTTATCCTGTCAGGAACAAACCACTTCTATTCCTTGCTTTTCCAGGGCCTCCTTTGCATGGTCCGGTATCTGTGCGTCGGTGATCAGACGGTGAAACTCCTCCGCTTTTGCATAGGAACAGATGGTGCGCTTTCCGATTTTTGAACTGTCGCAGATCAGATATTTCCGCTCTGCGATCCCCATCATTCCTTTCTTGATCTCTGCCTGTTCCAAATTTGGAGTAGTGGCACCTTTGGCCAGGGACAGGGCATTGGCAGACATAAAAGCCTTATCTGCAGACAGATTTTCCAAAAACTTAAGTCCCATACTGCCCACCGTACATTCAAAATAGTTTCTCACATGACCGCCTAAAAATATAAGATAAATCCCCTGATGTCTCTGAAGTTCCAAAGCGATTTGAAGGTCATTGGTCACCACCGTAAGATTATTTGCATCCTTTAAGAGCTTGGCGAGTTCCAGTGTCGTCGTCCCGCTGTCCAGGAGGATCATGTCGCCGTCTTCGATCATTGCTCTGGCAGTCTTTGCAATCTTCTGCTTCTCTTCCATCCGTTTATCTTTTCTCGCGGAGATAGACTCCTCCATGTCCAGGACATCCTCATTCAGCATGGCTCCTCCGTGTGTCCGGACGAGTTTTCCAGCCTTTTCAAGCTCTGTGAGATAAGTACGGATCGTTGTCCCGCTGACCTGAAACATTTCGGTGAGCTCCCCGATGCTCGTCCTCTTATTCTGCCTTAAAAGCTCCATGATCTTTTCTTTTCTTTCTTCTGCAAACATGCGATCCCTCCGTGCTCTCTGTGTACTTTATATTTAGATAAATTATAGCACAGAGGCTTCAAAAGGAAAAGCCGCGGGAACTACCGCCCCCGCAGCTTTGCTTCTGCTATTTTGTCAAAATATGATACAGTTCATCTGCGTCTCTGCCGTCTACGATCTTTCTTACTGCCTCCTCCTCATTCAGAGTAAGTGCGACATTTGAAAGAATGGACAGGTGTTCCTGGTCGGCTCCTGCGATCCCGATCACCAGCCTCACTGTCTCATCATTCCAGACGATTCCATCCGGTACGATTAATGCAGCGATACCCGATGCTTTAATTTCCTTCTTGGCTTCAAGAACACCGTGCGGGATAGCGATTCCATTGCCCAGATTGGTCGGATTTTCTTTTTCCCTCAAAAGCATGCCATTCTCATAGCTTTCTGTGACATATCCGTCCTTTAAAAGCATCTGCGCAATCATATGAATTGCATCTTCTTTTGTTTTTGGCTGATCTGTGACTTTGATATTTTCCTTTTTCAGTACCGGAAGAGGATTTTTTGCCTCTGTCAGTTTTTTTACGATCTCATCGTACTTTGGACTGGAAAGAAAGTTATCCACGGAGATATGTACCGCCTCCGGGCGCTCTCTCATAGCCCGCTCCGTCAGTGATTCATGGGTAACAACCACATCCACATCTGCCGGAAGATTGGGGATTGCCACGTTTTTCACCTCAATATCGAGGCCTGCCTGTTTTACCTTATCTTTGAGTATAGATGCTCCCATGGCACTGGAACCCATTCCGGCGTCACATGCCACATATACTTTTTTGATGACTTTCCCTGTGAAATCAATGACTTCCTGCGCTCCGATACGGCCTCCGCCGCCTGTGCCTTCTGCCTTCATAGAGTCTTTCTTTGCCACTGCCTTCTGGAGTGCTTCTTCATCAGAATCACGGCAGAGCCTCAGGATGAATGCGCCGACCCCAAATGATACGGCAGTGGATACGAGCATTCCGGCAATGATCGGAAGATAGTGAGATTTCGGCGCCACTGCCAGCACGGAAAAGTAACTTCCCGGTGAAGCGGTTGCCACCAGTCCGCAGTTAAACATCTGGAAAATAAAGTTTCCTGACACCGCACCGCAGATAGATGCAAGGATCATCTGAGGCTTCATGAGGATATATGGAAAATAAGGTTCATGGATTCCACCGAATGCATGGATGATTGCTACACCAGGCGCCGTCTTTTTCGCTGTTCCTGTACCAAAGAATGTATAGGCCAGCAAAACACCCACTCCTGGACCCGGATTCGGCTCCAGGATAAATAAGATTGATTTTCCTGCCTCTGCCGCCTGGGTGATTCCCAGAGGTCCAAGAATCCCGTGGTTAATCGCATTGTTAAGAAACAGAACTTTCGCAGGTTCAATAAAAATACTCGCAAAAGGTGTAAGGCCGTGATCGATGATGACATTAACTCCGGCAGACATCACATGGTTTAATACCTGTACAAACGGTCCGATCGCAAAAAATGCTGCCAGCACTAAGAAGATTCCAAGAATCCCGCAGGAAAAATTGTTGACGATCATTTCAAATCCCGGTTTTACCCTGCCTTCAAACAAACGGTCCACCTGTTTCATACAGAGAGCTGCCAAAGGTCCCATAATCATGGCTCCCATAAACATCGGAATATCAGATCCTACGATAACTCCCATGGTAGCTGCCGCACCAATGACACCGCCGCGGTCGCCGTAAAAGTTCTTTCCTCCCGTATAACCGATCAAAGTAGGAAGCAGATACTTTAAC
>NZ_FR889201.1:19262-35731 GCF_000432215.1 Anaerostipes sp. CAG:276 | reverse complement strand
ACCCAGCCTGTCTTTAAAAACATTGCCGTAATCAGTCCCCAAGTGATAAACGCCCCGATATTCGGCATTACCATGCCGCTTAAAACTCCTCCGAACTTCTGGATCCTGGCACGGAATCCTGTCGCTTCATTTCCCATAATTTCCTCCTATCCTTCTTATAACTTCACTATTTTCTTCTGTACAATTGATTCATTCCCCGCCTTCACAATTTTCACTGCCATTTTTCCGTCATGGCCGCTGCATTCCACTTCGCTGTCATTTAAAATCGCTTCGATAAAACTTCTGTCTTCCAAAAGGTACGCATCCTTGAACAGATGAGTCCAGCTGTGCATTGAAGGTCTCTTGAGTTCGTGGGTTTCATTGGCACTTGTAATCTTCTTTTCATGCATATCCCCGATACAGATCACCCCTTTTGTGCCAAGGATCTCGACTCTGGCATCGTAGCCATACTGCACATACTGCGCTCCCTCAATGCAGGCGTGCACTCCGTTTTCAAATTCCGCATTCACAATCACGTTGTCATAAAAGTCCGGATACTTGTCTGCGATTTCTTTATTCCGGAAATTCCCTCCCAATGCATAGACACTCTTTAATTCACTTCCTGCAAACCACCGTACCGTGTCAATGTCATGACTGCACACCTCCGCCAGCGGACCGTTGCTCTTTTCAATGTCATACATCCACTCACGGGGCTTGCTCGGTCCTCTCGTGTGAGATTTCACCAGGACAACATCTCCGATTTCTCCCTCTTCGATCATTTTTTTGGCTTCTCTGAAGCTGTCGTCAAACCGCCTCATAAATCCGATCTGGAGCTTTACACCGTTGTCCACTGCGGCCTTGATCATCTCATCACACTCTTCTTCATTCATCGCCATAGGCTTTTCACAGAAAATGTGTTTTCCCTCATTAGCCGCAGCCACCGCGATTTCTCTGTGATATTTGGTCGGGCAGGCAATGATTACCGCGTCAATCTGTTCATCACTGAGCGCTTCCGTATAGTCCTGGTAATAAGTCTCAATTCCAAGCTCCTCTGCCGCGGCTTTGGCTGCACTGATGTCCGGGTCACAGGCGGCATAAATCTCACCGCCCGGAACACTTCCCGCCATATTTCTTGCATGAATCATCCCTGCTCTTCCGGAACCGATCAAACACACTTTAACTTTCTTCATTTTGTCCACCTCTTCAGTCCTGTTTTTTTAATTCTTCCACAATTTCCACTCCTGCACTTGTTCCCAGACGCTCTGCTCCCGCTTCAATCATCTGAAGTGCGGTCTTTAAGTCCCTGATTCCCCCGGCAGCCTTGACTTTCACTTCATCACCAACTGTGGTCTTCATAAGCTTCACATCTTCCGGTGTAGCCCCGCCTGTTCCAAACCCGGTTGATGTCTTAATAAAATCAGGTTTTACTTCTTTTGCTATTTCAGATACTTTCACCTTTTCTTCATCGGTCAGATAGCAGTTTTCAAAGATGACCTTGCTGATTACTCCGGCTTTTCGGCACTCTGCCACGATCTCTTCCATCTCTTTTTTTATGTAATCATAGTTTTTGTTCTTTAATTCCGCAATGTTGATGACATAGTCGATCTCGTCTGCGCCTTTTTCGATGGCATCCTTTGTCTCAAATACTTTACATTCCAGTGTTGTCTGTCCCAGCGGAAATCCTATGGCTGCCCCTACGTGAACCGGACATCCTTCCAAAAGGCGTTTGCACCGCTCTGTCTGTGCAGGATTGATGGCTACCATCTTAAAACCATATTCCCTGGCTTCGCTGCATAATTTTTCGAACATTGCTTCATCGGCAAAGGCTTTGAGATTTGTGTGGTCTACCATGCCTGCTATTTGATCTGCACTTAATTTCATTTCTGACTCCTCCATTTTGTTTTCTTTTATTATCTTTTACTTTGTACTTGTATATTATCATATTAACTTTCGTTTTGCAAGTATAAATAAAAGAAAATAAAACTTAATACAATCTGCAATAAGATATATCCCAAAACAGGCAAATCCACATCCTTTCTTATATCCTTCTCTTTTTGAAGATCTTTTAAGCTTTACATAACAGATACAATTTTCCCAAAGCAAATATTTTTGCCCACATTATCCCATAAATATATGTTAGTCTTGTCCTAGATTAATTATTGTTTAAATAGAACATTACGAACTATAGTCAAACTTTTTTCCAATTGTCTCTTAAATCTTCTTATTTTTGATTTGTAGTTTTTTATCAAAAACAACATTAAATTGTAAAAAATAGTAGAAAAAGATAGTTTTTTATGGTAATATAAAAAAGATTCAGGAGGAACAATATGGAAAGTACACAAAATCAAATTAACGATAGTAATTTGCTTAATATAAGTGAAGAAGAGGATTTCAGGAAATCTTTATAGGCTTATTATTACATGATGAATGCTAAACCTGATAGCAAGACGAAACTTTTTACAAAGGACGTGTGCATAAACTTAGACGATATTTTTAACCTGAATTACTTAATTACCGACAAATTTAAATCTCATTATAATAATGCCGGTTTCATTATAAATGTTCATGTCGCTTTCAATAATAAAAAATCTTTATTCTTTAATAGTTGGCAATTATTTGAACAGCAGAAATGGATTCAAAGTGAACCTATTGACAGTATTTTAGTGAAATGGGAATTCAATGCGGAACTGCCCAGATATAAAGTTCCGCAGAAGCATACTCTTATTGTAAAAATGAGTGATGGCATAAAACCAGAAGATATGCTTAAAGTTATGCTTTCTGGAGGATTTGATGAAATTCAAGAACTAGATAAAGATGCATATCCAGTTATAGCAAGTGTTGACTTTATTGACTCAACATTAGGAGATGAATTAATTGCTATTGTTTCAAATTGGGTTAAAAGCCTAAACACATGTGATACCTCAAGTCATTTTTTACAAAAATTAAGGGATCATAAAAAGAAACTCTCCTATTTCATCCAATATTTTTTTACATTTACATTAGCACTATGTTGTATTAAAATATGTTCATATAGCATAGAGCAATTACCATTCAACAAAATCAGTGATCTTACTAAAACCGACTTTATCAATTTAAGCTATGTGATATTTACTGTTGTTATTTTATTCATAGTTGCCAAAGGGATATTTAGATTTGTGGGCAGATCTGTTTTTGAAGTTCTAAGAGATGCTGTATCATCACATACATTTAATATTTCTAATGGTGATAAAAAGAAACAAGATGAAAATGCAAAGCGTTACAAAAAACTCAAGAGCAATGTTGTTCTAAAAATAATTTTTTCATTTATTTTTAACATAATTTGTACAATAATTACAACAATAATTACGAGGGTGATATTATGATAAAATTGTTAATAACCATTTTAAAAATAATAAAAAATTTTTTCTCAGAAATTAATAAAGAAATTGAAAAAGAAAATATTTTAGATTATTTGGACGATTATAGTTATTATAGGCATCCAAATAAATTTTATTAAGAATGCTATATGTGCCTATTACATAGAATTAAAAATAAGAGCTGCCATCATTCATATATTTAGATGATAATATTAGAGCCGTGCATAAACTTTCTGCACGGCTCTAATATTTACTATGACTTCTGCCAGATATTCACGCTGGCATCGCTCGGCATTCTCAAATCCCCTCTTGGAGACACTGCTACACTTCCCACCTTCGGCCCGTCCGGCAGGCAGGAGCGCTTAAACTGCTGGCTGAAGAACCGCCAGTAGAATTTATCCAGCCACTTTTGTATGGTTTCATCGTCGTAATCCCCTGCAAAAGTAAGCTTTGCCATTCGGTAAAGCTTTGCCTTCGGAAATCCGAATCTCAACATATAATATAGGAAGAAATCGTGCAGCTCATAAGGCCCTACCAAATCCTCAGTCTTCTGCGAGATCACACCGTCCACCGGAGGAAGCAGTTCCGGGCTCACCGGAGTGTCCAGCACATCCATCAGCACATCGGATAACTCTTTATTTTCAACCGTCTCTGCATAATACAGTACCAGATAGCGCACCAGAGTCTTCGGCACAGAACAGTTCACCGCATACATGGACATATGGTCTCCGTTATAGGTAGCCCAGCCAAGAGCAAGCTCTGACATATCGCCGGTCCCGATGACCATGCCGTTATACTTATTGGCGATATCCATGAGGATCTGAGTCCTCTCCCGGGCCTGGGAATTTTCATAGGTCACATCGTGGACATCTTCCTCATGTTCAATATCTTTAAAATGCTGTCTGACGGCTTTCTCGATATTAACTTCTTTTAAAGTGGCTCCCAATTCATGGATCAGGGATACTGCATTCTGGTATGTCCGGTCTGTCGTACCGAAACACGGCATCGTGACGCAAATGATATTTTCCCTTGGAATATCCAGCATATCAAAAGCACGCACTGTTACTAAAACTGCAAGGGTAGAGTCCAGTCCTCCGGAAATTCCCACCACTGCATGCGTACAGTTCGTATGTTCCAGACGTTTTTTCAGTCCCATAGACTGGATCGATAAGATCTCATCACACCGTTTCTCCCGCTCTTCCCTGCTGGACGGCACAAACGGATTCTTTGGAAACTTTCTTGTAATCTGGTTTACTTTTACCGGAAGAATAAACGGCACACGCCGGTATTCCTCAGAATCTTCCTCGAAAAACGTCGTCATTTTTCTTCTCTCTGCCACGAGGCGCTTCACATCCATGTCCGCATAGATAATATCGTTTACAAACCGCTTCGCCTCTGCCAGCACGGTTCCGTTTTCACAGATCAGATGGTGTCCGCTGTAAACTACATCCGTTGTGGATTCTCCCTCTCCTGCATTGGCATACACATAACCTGAAAGCAGTCTTGCAGACTGATTGGACACGAGGGCGCTCCTGTAAACCTCCTTCGTAGTAGTCTCCACGCTGGCAGACGGATTACAGATAACGGTTGCCCCGGCCAAAGCGTGATGAGTACTCGGCGGAAGAGGAACCCACAGGTCCTCACAGATTTCCATGGCAATGGTCAGTTCCGGAATATTTGTGCATTCCAGCAGGATGTTTGCTCCAAACGGAACATGCTCCCCGTCCAGCAGAATGTCCTTTACCTCTCTTTTTCCTTTTGCAAAATGTCTGGCTTCATAAAACTCTCCGTAATTCGGAAGGTGGATCTTCGGCACCACCCCTAAAATACGTCCGTCAAATAAAAACACACCGCAGTTATAAAGCTTATGCTCCACAACCAGAGGACAGCCCACGGTGACGACCATGTCCATCCCTTTTGTTTCCTTCTTGATCTCCATGAGTCCCTTAAGGGATTCCTCCAGCAGAGGGTCCTGCAAAAACAGGTCCCCGCATGTATAGCCGGAAACGGCCAGTTCAGAAAAAACAAGAAGGCTGGCTTCTTCATCTCCTGCCTGCCGGATAATCTTTATGATCTCTTTTGTGTTATATTCCGGATCTGCGACTTTCACCTTCGGTGTCGCCGCAGCTACTTTAATAAAACCATCTTTCATATCTACTCTTCTTCCATATTACTTAATTTGGCTGCCTGATCCGCAGCGGTTAAACTGTCGATGAGCTCATCCAGATCTCCGTTCATGACAGAATCTAATTTGTGGAGGGTCAGCTTGATCCTGTGATCTGTCACACGGCCCTGAGGATAATTGTAGGTTCTGATCTTCTCGGAACGGTCCCCGGTTCCCACCTGGCTCTTTCTCTTTTCTGCCTCTGCGTCATGGGCTTTCTGCTGCTCCAGCTCATACAGACGGGAGCGCAGCACCTTCAATGCCTTGTCCTTATTCTTAAGCTGTGACTTTTCATCCTGGCAGGATACAACGATTCCGGTCGGCAGATGAGTCAGCCGCACAGCTGAATCTGTCGTATTGACACACTGTCCTCCGTTTCCGGATGCACGGAATACGTCAAACTTACAGTCATTTAAATCTACTTCCACTTCCACATCTTCCACTTCCGGCATAATAGCAACCGTAATAGTGGACGTATGAATCCTTCCGCCGGACTCGGTGGCCGGGATTCTCTGCACACGGTGCACTCCGCTTTCATATTTAAATCTGGAATAGGCACCCTGACCCGAGATCATGAAAACAAGCTCTTTAAAACCTCCGATCCCGCTTTCATTAAAACTCAGTGTCTCCACCTTCCAGCGGCGTCCTTCCGCATAACTCCGGTACATGCGGGCCACGTCTGCCGCAAACAGGGCAGCTTCGTCTCCGCCGGCTCCGGCGCGGATTTCCACGATGATATTCTTGTCGTCATTTGGATCTTTTGGAATCAGAAGAATCTTTAATTCCTCTTCCAGCCGCTCTACATTCGCCTTGGACTCGGAAAGTTCCTCTTTGGCGAGTTCCTTCATCTCCTCATCAGATTCCTCTTCGAGAAGTTCCAGACTTTCCTCAATGTTCTGCTTTTCCTGTACATACTCCTTATACTTTTCTACGATAGGTGCCAGATCGCTCTGCTCCTTCATCAAATCCCTGAACCGGTTCTGGTCTCCGGCCACATCCGGATCGTTGAGCTGCTGGAGTACGGTATCCAGTCTCTCTACTAAACTTTCTAACTTATCAAACATCTTCTTCTCCTTTATGCCAGCGTTCCGATGACCATCCGGTCAAGTCCCGCCAAGTCTTTCTTTATCTCCACAGAGGAAAATCCTGCTTCCTCGATCATCGTTTTTACCGCCGCTCCCTGGTCATAACCGATCTCAAATACGAGGGTGCCTCCGGCGTTCAAATGCTTCGGGGCCGTCCCTGCAAGCTTTCGGTAAAAATACAGCCCGTCCTCTCTTCCGTCAAGAGCAAGCATAGGCTCGTGGTCTTTTACTTCCGGCATCAGTTCCATACAGTCTTTTGTAGGAATATACGGAGGATTGGAAATGATCAGGTCAAAACAACCGTCCACCCCGGAAAAGAGGTCACTCTTTTTAAATTTTACCATAGGAGCCAGCCTTCTTCCATTCTCTTTTGCAATTTTCAGGGCCTTTTCATCAATATCTGTACCGATGCAGACGTCCGGCTTCAGCATAAGACAAAGGCTGATGGCAATACACCCGGAGCCTGTACAGACATCCAGGATGCTTTCATGGGGATAGTTTCCTTCCACAACCGCCTCGATGACACTTTCTGTATCCTGCCTTGGTATGAGCACATCCGGGGTCACCCGGAATGTATATCCCATAAAATCCTGAGTCCCGATCAGGTATTGGAGAGGAATCCTCTCGCTGATCCGTCGGTCCAGCAAAGCCTTGTACTGCTCTAATTCTTCCCCTTCTTCCACCGGCGTAGTCATAGAAAATAAGTATTCTTCCCGGCTTAAAGAAAAGCAATGGGAAAACAGATACCAGGCTTCCCCATCCGGGTTATCGATCCCCGCTTCCCGGAGCATTTCCGCCCCGTATGTGACCCAAATCTTCCTATTCACGGTTCTTCCTTTCTTTCTCCAGATATGTTTTCCAGTCAAAAACACCCTCCACTGACCGGATTGCCACTTCGATCATGCTCTCATCCGGCTCTTTCGTCGTTAAAAGCTGAAGACACAGCCCCGGCTTGCTGAGCGCCGTGATGACCGGATTGTCTGAATTTCCGGCGAGCCGGATAAACTCATAGGATACCCCTGCGATCACCGGGACCAGCAGAAGTCTCAATGCAACTTTCAGCCACACCGTGTCCACACGGATAAAAAAGAAAAATATAATGCTTATGATCATGACAAAAAACAGGAAACTCGTACCGCACCGCTTGTGCAGCCTGGAATATTTCATTACATTTTCCGGCGTGAGCTCCTCCCCTGCCTCCAGGCAGTTGATCGTTTTGTGCTCGGCTCCGTGGTACATGAAGACCCGTTTGATGTCGTTCATTCTGGATATGAGAATGATATATCCTAAAAAAATACCCACCCGGATCAGGCCCTCCAGCAGCAGAACAGCCGGACGGCTCATGCCGAACCCTTCAAATATGTTGGAGAGGAAATAAGGCAGCACCATGAACAGTCCGATGGCAATGGCAAATGACAACACCACGATTCCGCCCATGAGGACCCCTTCCCATTTCTCAGAGAAATGACGGTTCAGCCACTGTTCCAGCCGGGACGGCTCCTCTTCCCCGTCTTCTATGAAGTCAGCCGAATAAGTGAGTGTTTTCATGCCGACCACCATAGACTCCGCAAAATTTACGACTCCCCGCAGGACCGGGAGCTTCAGAACCGGATATCGATCGGATATGCTCGTATACCGTTCGGTCTTCGTCTCGATCTCCCCGTCCGGTTTTCTCACGGAAACTGCATAGCGGTCCTCATTTTTCATCATGACGCCTTCCATGACCGCCTGTCCGCCAATCCTTACTTTCATATAGTGCCCGTCCTTCCTTTTAAATAGCTATACAACAAAATAGGCTGAGATTTCGCAACCTCAACCTATCATTTCATGTTTTCTACTTAGTACCATACTTACGATTGAACTTGTCAATACGTCCGCGAGCTTGAGTAGCTTTCTGTTGTCCAGTGTAAAAAGAATGACACTTAGAACAGATCTCAACGTGGATATCTTCCTTTGTAGATCCTGTTACAAATTCGTTACCGCAGTTGCAGACTACTTTTGCCTGATGGTATTCTGGATGGATTCCTTCGCGCATGTTTCTTCACCTCTTTGATCTTAGTTTATCTTAAACATTCCTTTTGTTTATTCTTAAACAGCTTTCTCATTATATCACAGCATCTTCTACAATGCAAATACTTTTTCTGTTATTTTCTCAGCAGAGATTTCTTCGCAAACTCAATAAATTCCTTATTATTTTTAGAACGTTTGAACATATTCAGTGTCTGCTCGAAAAATTCGTCTGAACGGCTTCCGGACAGTTCTTTGTGCAGTGCGGTGACCACAGACTGTTCATCTTTGGAAAGCAGCAGATCATCTCTTCTCGTACCGGATTTGGCGATATCCACCGCAGGGAAGATCCTGCGCTCGGACAGATGACGGCTCAGTACAAGCTCCATGTTTCCGGTTCCCTTAAACTCCTCGAAGATGACATCATCCATCTTGCTTCCCGTCTCTACCAGCGCTGTCGCAAGGATCGTGAGACTTCCGCCTTCCCTCATATTTCTGGCAGCTCCAAAAAATCTTTTTGGCATGTGGAGTGCTGCCGGATCAAGCCCTCCTGTGAGCGTCCTTCCGCTCGGAGGCACGGTGAGGTTGTACGCCCTGGCAAGTCTTGTGATACTGTCCAAGAGGATCACTACGTCCTCTTTATGTTCTACCAGGCGCTTTGCTCTCTCAAGCACCATTTCCGACACTCTCTTGTGATGATCAGGAAGCTCATCAAACGTAGAATAGATGACCTCCACGTTCTGTCCCTCCACAGATTCTTTAAAATCCGTCACTTCCTCGGGTCTCTCGTCAATGAGCAGTACGATCAGCTTGATGTCTTTATAATTTTGGCTGATGCTCTGAGCCATCTGCTTTAACAGAGTGGTCTTTCCCGTTTTGGGCGGTGATACGATCATACCCCTCTGCCCTTTTCCCACAGGAGAGAGCAGATCCACCATGCGCATCGGAATCGTCGCCCGCTCGGTCTCCAGCCTGAGCCTCTGGTTAGGAAAGATCGGCGTGAGGTCTTCAAAATGCTTTCTCCTGGCTGCCGCCTCGGGGCGATATCCGTTTACGGACTCTACAAACAGCAGGGCTCCGAACTTTTCACTCTGGCTTTTTACGCGGATGGCACCGTTTAAGATATCTCCGGACTTTAAGTTAAACCTCCGGATCTGGGTCGGTGATACATAGATATCATTCTCTCCGGGGAGATAATTCTCACAGCGGATAAATCCATAACCGTCCGGCAGGACTTCCAGTATGCCATTGGCTTTCCTGCCGCTGTCCAGGCTTTTTATATCCCTGGGCACACGGTCTGTCCTGACGTCTTTTGTCTGCTCTGCTTTCGTCTCCGGTTCCGGCTCACTCTGTTTATGTTCATTGTCATTATTTTTTAAATATTCGATCAGCTCCTGCTTTTTCAGACTGCTGATGCCTTTCAGATTCTTTTCCTTTGCCGCCTTTCGAAGTTCAAGCAAAGACATAGATTCATATACCATAGAATATTCTCCTTTGTTTAAATACATAAGATGTTTCTTGTTTTGATTCGATTTGCAATATTCAGTGCGGGTAAATGGATGATGTATCCGATGACCTGTAATCTGACCGATCTTTACAGAATTGTAATCGTAAGAGGGAAATTTCCCTCTTAGATTATACTACCACAATTTTCAGCTATGTCCAAGAATTTGTTTTCTCATACGGAGCAATATTTTCTTTTCCATCCTTGAAACCTGTACCTGGGAAATTGAAAGTTTTTTTGCGATTTCCTGCTGTGTCTTCCCATGGAAGTACCGCATAGTGATCAATTCTCTCTCATCTCCGGACAGTGTGTCCATGAGTTCTTCCAGCATCACATGGTTGATGACAGTATCTGACTCATTTTCCTCGCCTGGCAGTTTATCTACCAAAAGCACCTGGCTGTCGTCGCTTTGATAGCTTGGCTGATAAATAGATTCCACATCTTTGTTTGCCTCCAGTGCGACGACGATCTCATCTCTGGCAATCTTTGTCTCCCTGGAGAGTTCGTCTATCGTTGCTTCCCTGTTGTACTTCATGGCAAAAGCCTCTCCTGCCTGCCGGACCTGGTAGGCGATCTCCTTCAGGGAACGGCTGACCTTGATCATCCCGTCATCCCTTAAAAACCGTTTGATCTCCCCGGTGATCATCGGCACCGCATAAGTAGAAAATTTTACATCATAGGAGAGGTCAAACTTGTCCACTGCCTTTAAAAGTCCGATGCTCCCGATCTGGAACAGATCTTCGGGCTCGTGTCCCCGCCCTGTAAAACGCTTTACCACACTCCAGATCAGCCCCATGTTGTCAAGCACGATCTTCTCTCTCGCATCCTGATCTCCTTCTTTCGTAAGCTTTAATAATTCTCTTGTCTCGTCCATATAAAAGGCCTATTTCCCGGTCACTTTCTTTTCCATGATAACTCTGGTTCCTTTTCCTGACTCAGAGCTGACTTCGATCTTGTCCATGAATGCTTCCATAAAGGAAAATCCCATCCCGGTCCGCTCCTCATCAGGCTTTGTCGTATACATAGGTTCCATTGCCTGTTTTACATCCGGAATACCGACACCGAAATCCTCAATGACAATTTTAAGGACACTGCCTTCATTTGAAATATCCATGAAGATCTTTCCCTGATCGTCCTCATATCCGTGGACGATGCAGTTCGTAACCGCTTCGGAAACCGCCGTTTTCACATCTGCCATCTCTTCCATCGTCGGATCGAACTTCATCATATAGGTTGCCGCCAGCACTCTTGCGATCCCTTCATTTTCTGATTCGCTGTTGAATTCTAAATGTATCATCTCTTATCCTCCCTATCCCTATCGCTCATTGATGATCTTGTGCAGACCCGCCATGTGTACGATCCGTTTAACCACATCGTTGACATTTACCACGCTCACCGTGCCTCCGAGAGGCTTCAGCTGCTTGTACCGCCCAAGGATCATTCCCACACCGGAGCTGTCCATAAAACCGGTATTCTTAAAATCAAATTCAATATCCCTGATCGGATATGACTTCAGGATCACATCACATTTATGCCTGACACGCTCTGCCAAGTGATGATCCAGTTCTCCGTCAAGCCTTACATACAGTGTCCTGTTTTCAACCTGATATTCTGTTGCCATAGATGATTCACTCCTTTAAATGATAAAAAAATGAAAGAGAAATACACCGGAAGGTTTTGATATCTTCCGGATATATTTCTCTTTCGTGTCTTATCGGTTTCTTTGTCAGCCCAAGTGCTGTTTTAAAGATTTTTTGCTTGTTTGTTCTGTAATTGATTCAGGTAATTCTGTGAGTTCCTTGCACTGTTGGTGCCCGGGAACTTCTTGATGACATCCTCGTATGCCTTGATGGCTTTGTCCTTGTCACCATTTTTATCATAAGATCTGGCAAGGTAGAAATAAGACCCCACATTTGTGTCTTTTACTTTGATGGCTTTTTTCAAAGTGCTGATGGCATCCTTGTAGTTGCCCTGATTATATGCACTGATTCCCTTGTTGTAAAGTCCGGTGGCCGCATATGGGTAAACCTTCTGTTCCAGATCGTCATAAATCTCTTTCATCTTCTTTGATTCCAGCTTATCCCTGTCGATGTTCAGCAGGGCATCGGCAGACTCCGTATACTGGCGGTCGCCGTAATACTGCATGGCTGTCAGCAGAGAATCATAGATTCCCTCTGTCTTGCTGTCTCCGACAAATTCTTTTAATTCTTTCTTCGCCTTTTCCTCGGCAGCCTTTGCCTCTTTGATGTCTTTTTCGTTGCTCTTTAACTGAGTCTCTTTGGCAAGAAGCTGTTCCTTATAATTTTCAATCTTGGATGAATACTTGTAGCTGGATGCCTTCTTAATGCTCGGATATAAGAGCACCAGGGAAACAAGCACGCCGATCACAATACCTCCCACCATATATACCATGCGGTGGCGGTTGGACGGCAGCTCCTCGTATTTTCCTACAACGCTGCTTAAAACCTTTTTCTTCGGCCCTTCTGCACTCTCCAAACCGCTGTCTTCTGCTTTCATATCCGCAGGTTTTAAAAGAGCTTCCGTCTCCTGCAGATATTCTAATGCCCTTGGGTTTTTGCAGTCCACCTCCAGCACATTTTTTAAAGCCTTCTGGGCGTCTTTATAATTCTCATCTTTGATGGAAAGCAGGGCAATCAGAAGCTGTGCATTGATAAAATTCGGCATCATGGAAACGACATTTTTCAGCTGGATCATTGCCAGGTCTTCATTCCCCTGTTTTGCGTATACGAGAGCCTGATTATACTTTTTAATGACCTGGTTGACCGTGTCAAGCTGGACAGGATTCTCCTGCACATCTTTCAGATAATCAATGGCCGCATTTTCTTCCTTTTTCAGATTACTGCTGATGACCCACTGGCTCAGGGCAGGGACGATGTCACCCATCTGATAGTAGACTAAGCCCAAAAGATTCCTGGCGTTCATGTCGTTCTTGTCATAAAACAACGCAGCTTTCAGGTTCTTTACGGCCCCGGTCAGATCGTTGGCATTGGCTTTCTCCAGCCCAAGGTTGTAGTAGTATTTGGAACTGTTTTTAATCTTTTCCTTACTCTTCATATCTGCCACCTTACTATTTCTCTTCTTCTATGTCTTTTTTGATTTCATTGATCAGATCTTCTACATCTTTTAAATCATCGCTGTAAATAGCATCCTCTGCCTGGTCCACATCTAAGCAAGGTTCAAATTTTTTTAACTCTTCTCTGTAATTAATCATTTTCTTCCTCCATTCAAGATAAACGTTTTAACCTTACCAGCTAAATAAAAAGAGCCGATACAAAAGCAGAGAACCCCCTCCTCTGACTTTTTTATCATTGTCTTATATGCCTTTAAGAAATCATTCTCCGGTATCTCCCGGTTCACAACCGGAACCTTTATGATTCCTTCCAAGTTTTCAACTTCCGTGAGAAGCTTCAGGATGCCCTCCTCTTCCTTCTTATGGGAAGGGGCAAAAACAATCAGTTTTCTCTGCGGAAAATATTTCTCTAATGTATGGCAAAATGCCTCCGCCGCCTGAAGATTATGTCCTCCGTCTATAAAAATATTGGGACTCACTTCCTCCATCCGTCCTGCCAGAAAAGCTGAGGAAAGACCGTTAAATACCGTCCTTCTTTTCAGGTCAGGAAACAGCAGGCGGACTGCTGCTGCCGCAAGAGCGGCATTCTCATACTGAAAATCGCCCAACAGGCCTAATTTCAGGCATTCACTCTTTTTATCATACGCACTCTTTCTCAAAAAATCAATATAATCGCTGCTTTTTTCAGAAAAAATAAGATTATCTTTTGAAATTGTTAGGAATTCCGAATCTTTATGTGCGGCCTCTTCCTGAAATACCCTGAGAACCTCAGGCTTCTGCCTGAGACAGATCACAGGAACCCCCGGTTTTATGATCCCTGCTTTCTCTGCCGCAATCAGCTGCAGAGTGTTTCCTAAAAATTCCTGATGATCAAGACTCACCGCAGTGATGACAGAAAGCCTCGGCATGATCACATTGGTCGCATCATGCCTGCCTCCCATTCCAGTCTCGATGATACAGACCTCCGCATGTTCTTCCCGGAAAAATACAAGTGACATAAAGAACAGAAATTCAAAGAAGGAAGGATGATCTGCCCCCTCCTTCACTGCCTGAAAGACGGCATTCTTTACTTTTGCAAAGACCTCTGAAAATCTTTTTTCGGAAATCTCTCTGCCGCCGATCTGTATCCGTTCTTCCATGCGGATCAAATGCGGGGACGAAAACCGCCCGGTCCTTATTCCTGCGCCCGTAAGGATCGAGTCCAGAAATGCACAGACTGAACCCTTTCCGTTGGTGCCTGCTACATGGATCATGAACAGATCTTTTTCTGGATTTCCCAAAACATCCAGAATCCATTGTACATTGGATAAGGATGTTTTTTTAGCGAAACCCGTCACATGATTCAAATAATTTCTTGCTTCTTCAAAATCCGTCATGTTATTTTACAAGCTGACCCAGACGTTCTTCCACTTTTTCAAGCATCTGCCGGTATTTTGAAAGCTTTTCTTTCTCTTCTTCTACTTTTTGTTCCGGTGCTTTGCTTAAGAAACGTTCGTTATTGAGCATGCCTTCGCACCGCTTGATCTCTCCGCCTAATTTCTTCTGTTCTTTTTTCAGTCTCTCAATTTCTTTTTCAATGTCCACAAGCTCCGCAAACGGCATATAGATCACGGCATCCGGGACCATCGTGGATACGGCATCCTCCGCAATCCCTTCTCTGTCCGCCCGCACAGCTACTTCGCTTGCGTAACCCAGGGTTCCAAAGAAGACCTTCCCCTGTTTAAAGATGTCTCTTACATCTTCATTTTCAGAGACAACAAATACTTTTGCTTTCTTTTTCGGGGATACGTTCATCTCGGCACGTATATTCCGGATTCCCCTCACCGCTTCTTTCATGAGTTCCACTGCAGCTTCTTCCCGGGCAAAGCTGTATTCCTCTCTGTATTCCGGCCAGGATGCCAGCATAATGGATTCTTCCCCTGTCAGATTGCAGTAGATCTCCTCTGTGATAAACGGCATGAATGGATGAAGCAGCTTCAGTGATTCGGAAAGCACCTTTTTCAGCGTCCACAAAGCTGCGGCTTTCGTGTTGTCTTCATCGTTATAGAGACGCGGTTTCACCATCTCGATATACCAGTCACAGAATTCTTCCCATATAAAGTCATTGAGCTTCTGTACGGCAATTCCCAGCTCATACTTGTCCATATTATCCGTCACATCTTTGGCCAGAGTGTTGAATTTAGATAAAATCCACCGGTCTGCGCTTGTCAGATCGGAAAGTTCCACATGAGAAAAGTCCGCCTGTTCAAAGTTCATCATCATGAAGCGGGATGCATTCCACACTTTATTGGCAAAATTCCGGCTGGCTTCCACACGCTCCATGTAAAAACGCATATCATTGCCCGGCGCATTTCCGGTGACCAGAGTAAATCTCAGCGCATCTGCCCCATACTGGCTGATGACTTCCAGAGGATCAATTCCGTTGCCCAGGGATTTGCTCATCTTTCTTCCTTTGTCGTCTCTCACGAGTCCGTGGATCAGCACCGTGTCAAACGGCGCTTTCCCTGTATGCTCATATCCGGAAAACACCATTCTGACAACCCAGAAAAAGATAATGTCATATCCGGTTACCAATACGTTGGTCGGGTAGAAATAATCCAGTTCCTCCGTCTGTTCCGGCCAGCCTAACGTGGAAAACGGCCACAGCGCAGAACTGAACCAGGTATCCAGGGTATCCTCATCCTGAGTAAAGTGTGTGCATCCGCATTTTGGGCATACTTCCGGTTTTTCTTTTGCCACCACAGTTTCGCCGCACTCGTCACAGTAATATGCAGGAATCCTGTGTCCCCACCAGAGCTGTCTGGAGATACACCAGTCACGGATATTCTCAAGCCAGTGCAGATAGGTCTTTGTATAACGTTCCGGCACAAATTTAATGTCCCCGTTTTTAACCGCCTCGATGGCAGGCTTCGCGAGCTCATCCATCTTTACGAACCACTGGGGTTTAACCATCGGCTCGATGGTAGCTTTGCAGCGGTCATGGGTACCGACGTTGTGCTCGTGTTCTTTTATTTTTACCAGATATCCCTGTTCTTCCAGATCTTTTACGATGGCTTTTCTCGCCTCATAACGCTCCATGCCCTCATATCTGCCGCCGTTTTCATTGATCGTGGCGTCATCGTTCATCACATTGATCACTTGGAGGCCATGCCGTCTTCCGACTTCAAAATCATTTGGATCATGGGCAGGAGTGATCTTCACAGCACCGGTTCCAAACTCTTTGTCTACATATTCATCCGCCACGATCGGGATCTGTCTGCCGCAAAGAGGAAGCTCCAGCATT
>NZ_FR889201.1:15219-19202 GCF_000432215.1 Anaerostipes sp. CAG:276 | reverse complement strand
TCGTCCGGATGGACAGCCACCGCCGTATCTCCAAGCATTGTCTCGGGACGGGTAGTGGCAATCTCTAAATAATCATCGGTTCCCGCAACCGGATATTTGATGTGCCAGAAATGCCCTGCCTGGTCCACATGTTCAACTTCCGCATCAGAAATCGAAGTCTGGCAGACCGGACACCAGTTGATGATCCTGGACCCTTTGTATATATAGCCTTTTTCATATAACTTGATAAAGACCTCTTCCACTGCTTTGGAACAGCCCTCATCCATCGTAAAACGCTCTCTGTCCCAGTCACAGGCAGAACCCAGCTTCTTTAACTGGCTGACGATTGTGCCGCCGTACTCTTCCTTCCACTCCCAGGCTCTCTCAAGAAACTTCTCTCTTCCCAGATCTTCCTTTTCAATGCCTTCCTCTTTCAGCGCCTCGATGATCTTGACTTCCGTTGCAATGCTGGCATGATCTGTTCCCGGCTGCCACAGTGTATTGTATCCCTGCATTTTTTTAAAGCGGATCAGGATATCCTGCAGAGTCTCATCCAGTGCATGCCCCATATGGAGTTTACCCGTAATATTGGGAGGCGGAATCACGATCGTAAACGGTTTTTTGCTGTGATCCACTTCTGCATGAAAATATTTGTTGTCAAGCCACTTCTGATATAACCGGTCTTCAATCTCAGACGGGTTATAAGTCTTTTCCAATTCTTTACTCATATCATATCTCCTACTTTTTATATTTTATTCTAAAAGATTGTTGCGGATCGCCCGCTCATGCTGCACCATTGCCTGCTCGCAGATGTTCTGGCGGCCGGACAGCCATTCCATCCGGTTGATCCTTTTCGGTATATCATAAATTGCCTTTGGGTAATAACACCAGGCCTGAGGTGCATGCATTCCACACTGCTCCATGGCCGAGACAAACGTCTTCCTCTGGGCGGAAAGTTCTTCACTGCAATTTAATTCCGCTGCAACTTTAGCACAAAACTCAAATAATTTCCACTGTTCTTCGGAAATATATCCAAACAGCACCTGATATTTCTCTCTGCAGAATTCCAGGTCATTGACAATCGTATCATACTCCGATTTGAGCCTCCGTCCCGAAGTCTCTTTGTGGTTTCTTACCATATGATACATTTTCTTTTTCTCTGCCGCCTTCTTCTTTCTTGTCCTGAGAATCAGAAGGATCACAGCCGCACCAAACACTGCTGCCGCTGCCGGCCAGAGAGAAACGCTCAGCCGGAGCTCAAAATAAAATACTGCTGCCGCACCGAGTCCCGCGGCAGTCAGGGCCATGATCAGCGAAGACAGAAAATAGGCCCTCCTGTTGATGAACTTTCCATGAAATTCCCTCTCTTTTCTTTTCAGATCACGTTCTTCATCTTCCTGGACTGAAATTTCCTTCTCGATCTGTTTTTTTTCACCCTCCAGGGATTGGATACGGGACAAACCCTGTCTTATTTCCTCTTCCCTCTCCCAGAGGGGCAGAAATTCCTCATCGGAGACTCGTCCGCCTGCGGAATCATAAAAAATCCTGGCAAAGATGCGGTTGTATTTTCTGGCTTCCTCACTGATCAGCTTTGCTTCTTCACCGGAAAGCTTTTCCATGATCTCGATATCTTCCTTCTGCTCCAGAATATAAGACACCTCATCTTCATACATTTCCACAAAACGCCGGTTTAATTCCATCCGTTTTTTCTGATATTCAATTTCAGACAATCTCTCTTCTGTACTCATTTTTCCACCGTTCCAGCATCGACCAGGTAAGCCTTCTGGTCATCAGGTCATCGGGTTTCTTTCTGTGATAGCCAATCTTTTTCAGTGCTGTGGATTCCTCGCTTCCGGAAAACCGTTCCTCCATAGCTGAGATATTTTCATGGATCTCTCTCAGCTGTTCTTCTGTAAAAGAAAGCGCTCTGCCGTCCTCCAAAAACTTCTGGTAATCTCCCTGCATATAAGAGACTATGAAATATGCTTCCTGGCATTTCTTGTTCTCTTTCAGGCGGCAGCTCCTTTTAAAAAACTCCTTCGCCTCCTGAAAACGGAACATCCGGGTCAGGCAGAGTCCCGTGTGATACAAAACTTCCTGCTGTTCCTTTGTCTTCAGCTGCATCAGACCGGAAAGCGATTTTTGATAGGCGTGATAAGCGCTCAGATATCTGGAATGTTTCAGATATAAGTCGCCGAGCATTTTGTGCTTTCTCACAGAGGAATATAGATAGGCCGTGCGCATCTGCTGGACAAGCATTCTCTGCTCGGGAACCGTAAAATAATTCCGGTAACTGATAATATGCTCCAGCTGCTTCTTTGTCTCCTCTTCTGCCGGCAGGACCAGACCAAGTTCTTCTTCGATCCACTCTCTCATCCCTTCCGGGATTCCTTCTGTCAGAAAATATAAATACTGTCCTGAAATAATATAACATAATTCTTCATAGGAAGAAATGGTCTGTCCAAAGGAATTCAGCGTGTAAGTCCGCCTGCTCTCCTCTGTCTCACACAATACCATTCTCATGGCTGTCCCCTCCTCTCCCATGAAATTACCTGCTGGAATACCTGGTATGTAGAAGGATATAATGTCCCAAACCCCAGATCCGTGATTTTGATTCTGCACTTTGTCTCCCCGGTGCACTCGGCTTCAATCTTCAGCTTTGTAGAGCGTCCCGGACGTTTTTTAAGCCCTTTTAAGGAAATCGGAAACCTCATTCTGTCACCTTTCCCGGGAAACAGGGGTTTGATCTCCACAGGAATGGATGCCGCTGTCTCAACCAGTACCGTCATATTTCCCCGGCTCTCAAACCATGGCTTTCCACCCTTTATGACCGGCAGAAATTCTTCTTTTCCGTGGTTCCATACCATGGCACCGATCTGATACATCATAACCGTGTCGGTAAGAATCACGGCAGAGTCAAGGTCAGCCGCATTTTTTCTTCCCAGCAGACAGACGGCCCCTGTCGCGTACACATGATCTCCCATAAACACACGCCGTCCCGCACACAGCTTTGCCGAAGCGCTTTTCAGCCATCCGCCGTCAAATCCTCTGCCGTACAAATAAACTAAAGAAGTAACCTCCTGGGACATGGCCTGGACGGCGGCGTTCTCAAATGCCATGTCTTTCTGATGGGGCAGCCGGGTGTTTCTCATAAAAGCAGAGTAGTCTTCTCTCTCTACGAGCAGCTGCCCATCCTGCTTTTTCACCAGATAGTAAAACAATCTCTGGCCGGAATAGTCAAACAGCCCCACAGCCCCCTGTTCAAGCTGTTCCTTTCGGTCCCCGGCAAGTCCCAGAAAAGCCTCCTCCTTCGTAAACAGCCTGAGCTGTTCCTCCGAAAACCCCAGCTCTTTTCTAAGCTCCGCGGCTTTTAACGCCAGGTCCTCCTCCGGGTCCTCCAAAATAACGCCCATAAACAGATTGGACGTATCCGCATGCTTTTCCGATTCTGCACGCACATAATCCGCCCAGTCCCCGGAAAGCTTTTTCGGTTCTTCTTCCACGATCTTTCCGTCCGTTACGGAACACTGATATATCATTTCCCGTTCTATCTGTATGCCTATTTTCATCATAGATCCTCTGTCATCGGACGGATCATATCCGTCATTGCTTTTTCATACGCGTAGATTTCCATTTCCATGGCTACGCTCTCCCTTTGTTTTTCCTTCAGCATGTGATTCAGCTGATAAAATCTTCCCTTCTGATTCCTTCCGGAATGGTCAAGAAAGACGATATCTTTTCTCCTGCGTCTCTCTTCTCCCGGTGCTGTCACATAATAATCTGCCGACTCATCGGCAAAGATCAGAACTTCCGCCACATAACACCCCGGCAGCAGCTCTCTCATAGGAATCTCTCTGGCCGGCTCCGACCTGTTTTCCGCATAGTGAAATACCATGCCGCCTGCTTTCTCTCCCCTGTAAACTACATAAGTATAAGTATAGCACTCATATGGAAGAGGTATCTCCTCTTTATATTCTAAAAGCACCGGCAGGATACAGCGGCGG
>NZ_FR889201.1:0-15190 GCF_000432215.1 Anaerostipes sp. CAG:276 | reverse complement strand
CCCCCTGCCACTCTATGAGTTTTTTGATTCTTTCTCTGACTTCTTCTGACAATTCTTTATCTTTATAAAAATCCAGATAAGCCCACTGCCAGATCAGTTTGAGATTCCCCTGATCGATCAGCCTTCCGAGAATCGGATAAAACTCATCCGAAATGTAGACTCCTTCTTCATAAGACAGTTCTGCAAACTGGCCCGCCAGCTTTTTTATCAGTTTTTTGTCTCTGGAATCCTTCTCAACATAAGATAAGAAGACAGGAAGGTCCTCCCACTCTGCTCCTTTCCCGGCGGCCATATCAAGAAGCTGCTCCGTAAACTGCTGATCATATATTTTGTGTCTGTCTCCCTGTTTCCAGATCTTCCGCATCTGATCCAGGTCTCCCCTGAAAAAACGTTCCAGATATGCAAGAATCTCGCTGTTGTATACTTGTCCCTTAAAAACCGCAAGGCACATATCGATCAAAGTCTGCACCCTCTTCCGGCTCCGGGATGTGAGTTCATGCAGCACGACCTCTTTTAACGGCTCCGGGTCCATGAAATCAAATCCAAAGATCTCCATGCCTTTCATCGCCTCTTTGTAGTGGCGGCCGGCAATGAAATACTCCAGCATCTGCTTACAGTTTTCCTCGGAGAGAAATTTCCACTGGACCATAGACAGCGCCTGCTCTAATTGTTCCTGCTCTCCGTGCTTCCAGTAATAGTCCAGAAGCTTTTCAAATAATCTGTGCCGATATTCTTCTTTCAGGCTCTGACATTCAAGGACAGCCCTCACATCCGGAATATCTCCGGGTTCATATTCTGTCTTCTGTGCAAAGACCAGGCTTCTGCGGATCAAATATGCTTCATTTCTCCTGCCAAGCCCCGAAAATACAGCCTCCTCCTGCTCCCTCGTCCACAGTTTTGAAAATTCATAGTCCAGTGACAGATAGCGGTTGTCCTCCTGATCCATAAACACGACCAGAGGGTCGCTGTAGACCGTCACATAAACTTCCCCGTTTTCCAGAGAAACATTCTGAACTTCTTTTAACTCCTGATGATAGACGGCGGCCTTTTCCACCGCCGGATTCCTGCAGATCAATTTCTGCTTTGCCATAATCCCTGCGATTCCGGCCCTGCCTTTCATCCCTTCTAAAAGGCGGTCAAAGAAGGCCCTGTAAAGAATAAACAGATTAGAATTGATTCTGCCTTCTGCCAGCTGTTCCAAGAGAAATTCTTCAATCTGCGGCTCAAAAGATGGAAATACTGCCTCATATTTTCGCCGGTTCTTAACAAGATTGGCATACAGGTAAGCCCTCTCCCGGCTGCTTAAACTGTTGCTGTACGAAAAATACAGCAGTACATTCTTCTCAAGATACGGATATCGGTCTTTTGGAATCGTACGAAGGTAAGATTCCTGGAGTCCGATCATCTGAATCCCCGCCCGGACAGCTTTTTTAAAATATATATGATAACACTCATCGGTACAGTTTCCCCGGATCAGCATAGAGCAGATCGCCTGGAGCCCTTCCTTTGACTCCTCTCTCTGAAAGGACAGTATCAAATCAAAAAGCAGCTCCTCCGAAAATCCTTTGTCTTTCAGCACAAGACCGTAAATATGTTTTTTCATGCTTTTCCCAAACAGGTCCCTGCAAATGCCGAAATGAATGATCTCTCTCTCAAAATCAGTGATCTTTTTTGCCCTGCTATGATCCTGGTTCCAAATGCTGACGGCCTCAAACCATAAAAAGCTGCTGCACCGGCCTGTATCATAAACCTCTTTTATCTTCTGAAGCTGAAGTCCGAAATCATATGCCAGCTCTTCGTCAAGATAAATCAGCATCCACAGCAGATATCCCTTGTGATCGTCCG
Organism: Anaerostipes sp. CAG:276; assembly: GCF_000432215.1. NCBI lineage: Bacteria > Bacillati > Bacillota > Clostridia > Lachnospirales > Lachnospiraceae > Anaerostipes > Anaerostipes sp. CAG:276. Next base: position 13,345 of record NZ_FR889201.1, on the reverse strand, counting down.
CTTTCTGAAAAAGCTCATAAATCCGGTCTTTTGCATACTCTGTCTGATCCGGTGTCTTTAAATAAAGTGCTTTCAAATATAAATAATAGCCATAGTAAAAAGGATCTGACTGAACCTCACTCATATTCGGCTCAAGTCTTGCAAAGCCTCTCTCGATTGCTTCCTCTGCGCCGAGAACAATATGACAGTGCAGGTTTAAGAGAGTCCTCAGTATCTCTAAGGATGCCTCTCCCTCCATCTGTGCGGTCAGATTCATTTCCTTTTCCGCAAACTCCGTGACATGACATCTGCCAAGACAAAATTCCATATACGCATCAAAAATCTGGTCGGACAGATTCCAAGCCCCTTCGTTTCTCTCTTTCTCTGCATTGAACAGGATGTCTGTCTGACAGCTGCTGTACGGGGCAGAAACCATAAGAATTCCCCGGCTCTCTTCCCTAGCATCAGAAAACAGCACGGGAATGGTCAGTACCCCTTCCACAAAATCCTCTTCTGAAAATTCTGTCTTTTGCAGAGACAGAAACGTGGAATCCAGGCGGATCTTCCCCTGGACAAAACCGCTGCCCTCTTTGTAAATCTTCACGTACAGAGGCTCAACCGCATTCACCCGACGGATCTCATACGCATCCTTTTCCGGTCTCAGCACCGCAGGTTCTTTTGCCCCGATACAGATCAAAAACTCTTCAAAGATCTGGCCCCGGTTTCGGCCGAGCAGGAGCTGATGATAGATTTCCTTTTCCCTGGAATTCTCCTCCAAATACTCATTTTTGAAGGCCTCAGAAAAAAAGAGGGCCTTTGCCCGCTGTTCATCTTCCTGTACAATTTGTATGAACTGCTTCATCTTCTCTGTCATGGGTTCCTCCGATTTTAAGACTGGTGGTCTCAGGGTATTTGGTCTATAATAGCTGTAATAAAGTTTTGTATTTCAGAGGTCATGGATGCTTCACACCCTTTGATCTCTGCTCCGTAATATTATAGCAAACTTCGACAAAATAGAAAAGATAAAGAAAGGTGAAACTATGTCAGAAAAGAAGCAAGTCTTCCACGGAAGCGACTTAGAAAAAATAGAAGAAATATATGGGATTAAAAAAGAAGACATCATTCCTTTCGGAGGCAATGTAAATCCCCTCGGGATCTCCCCGCTGTTTCGGGAAAGCCTGATCCGCCATGTAGATGCTGTCTGCACGTATCCCGACCGCGACTACAAGTCCCTGCGCTCCACACTGAGCCTGTATGCCCGGATTCCTATGGAGCATATCATTGTCGGAAACGGAGTGACAGAGCTGATCAGCCTGACCATGCACCTTCTCCGTCCGAAGAAAGCTCTGCTGCTTTCCCCGACTTACTCTGAATACATGCGGGAAATTTCTATGATCGGCGGCACCTGTCTGGAGTATAACCTGAAGGAATCCTCGGACTTTTGCCTGGACGTCGAAGACTTGAAACACTCCCTCACCGATGATGTGGATTTATTCGCATTCTGCAATCCAAACAATCCCACATCCAGTGCATTAAACAAGGACCAAATCTCGGAGATCCTTTCCCACTGTAAAAAGCACGGCATCTTTGTTTTGGCAGACGAGACTTACGCAGAGTTTGCCCCGGATATAGACGCTGTCACTGCCGTACCCCTGACCCGAAAGTTTGATAATCTGTTTGTCCTGCGGGGAACTTCAAAGTTCTTTGCTGCACCGGGCATCCGCCTCGGCTACGGGATCAGCGGAAATATGAATTTTATCAGGGCAGTGGAAGACAAAAAAAATCCATGGAGCATCAATACTCTTGCAGCGCTTGCAGGAGAAGCAATGTTCATGGATACAGACTATATTAAAAAGACGAAGGCTTACATCGCAGAAGAGCGCAGAAAATGTACGGTCAGACTTTCAGGCACCCCTGCTTTTAAGATTTATCCAGCCTATGCCAATTTCCTTCTTGTCCGGCTGACGGACGGCATCACTTCTCATGAGATGTTTGAACGCTGTATCAAGAAAGGGCTGATGATCCGTGACTGTTCAAGCTTTGAAGGGCTTGACGGGGAATATATCAGATTCTGCTTCCGAAAAGAAGAGGAAAATAATGCTTTGCTGGATACTCTTCTGCAAGTATGAGTTTATTGTTTGACATAAAATATATATTTCAGAAACTGCAGTGTCACATAGATCAGCAGAGCTGCCGAAAGCACGGTCTGGAAATCTACGATCCATTTTAAATAGGTTACCGGATATCCCCACTGGCTCAGTGTGATAAAAGCTTCTTTTAATGCTGCGGCACTGATCACAAATGGAAATGTATAAGCGGCAAACGCTGGTGTAAACGGCATGACAATATATTTTAATCCCGCCGCAAGCACAAAAACATATAAGATTACAGATAAAACCGTTAGTACGATTACCAGCCATGCCATTGGCTTTTCAAAGCAGTTTAGGTACCCTGCCAGCAGAAGGCTTGCGGGTGCCGCAAAGATACAGACCAGCGGCTGATACTCTTCCGGTATTTCCTTGACTTTTGCATATCTCTTTATAATCGGAACAGCAATGATCACCGTAAAGAGAAGGGCTGCCCAGAAAAACCAGCGGCCAATCTCTCTCATATCAGCGTTGGGAGCCGTCATGCTGCTCATCGCCAGTCCGGCATAGAAGATAAAAAAGCTTGCATACACATTTTTAATGTTAAACTTATAATATATAAAGTGTCCGTTGAAATATACCAAAAGATACACATGCACCGCCAGTGCAAGAATCCACAAGATAGAAACGGCATCCCCCACATAAGGTTTGATATAAACGGTCAGGACAAGCAGACCCATGGAAAACGCACCCGAAATACTGCAGTTTACCGGATCTTCCAGTTCTTCTTTTACCATGTCGAGACAAGTTCCGGTCTTTAACAGCAAAAGGATCAGCAGACAGACGGCCATGGCTCCGCAGACTGACTTTAAAGTTACAGAATAATTTTCTATCATAATTCCCATGGCGGCAAAGCCGAGCATCGGCCCTGCCAAAGGCAAAGGTATTCTCTCTATCGTGTTTTTCATTTTTATCCTCCTTGTGTTCTAGTTTTCGTATAGATCTTTCAGGATCGCCCCGGCACTTTTCTTCTGATAGCCTTCCGGGTCTTCCATAATGTGATTTCCCGAAATATCCCATCTCATCTGTCCGTATTGGGTAAGATAACTCCTTCCCCTGGAACAGTCCGGATATCTTGTGTACCATTTTCTATGATACTTTTTCATATATTTTCTTGCAAGTGCCAGTGCCTGGCTTTTTTTCTTTCCTCCCGGTGTGGCCGTTCCGGAAATCTGCACTCCTTTCGGACTGGAATGAACCAAAACGACACTGCCGTCTTTACAGGAGCCGATGACGATCCATACGTGGCCGCAGCTTGAAGATCCCATAATGTCTCCTGCTTTGTAGTCTGTCACCTTACTCTTGCTTTTATATGTTCCCCAGCCTTTTTGGGCAAACAATTCAGGCTGGTCTTTTGCTTTCCGCACATAACCGCCTCTGCCCGGTACCGTATTTCTGATATTATACACGGTCCACCCGACGAAGCCTGAGCAGTCCAGGCCTTTTCCTCTGCGGTAGCGGTACTTTTTATAATTATACCCCGAATTCTGCGACAGGAAAAACCGGTTCCACTCCCGGTTCAGTCCGATCCGCTTCCCGTCTTTCCCGGTTCCGGTATCGGCTTTATTCCATCCTCCGCCCCAGATGTATAAGGTGGTGCCCACCGGGGCTGCGGCTGTTTTCAGAAAATTTTTAATAGTAGATTCTCCTCTGGCTGCCATCGATACTTTCACTGTTTTAGAAAATCTGCTGTAATATTTTTTCTTTTTGTATTTCCTGAAAGAACGGACTTTAAAACAGTAATTGACCCCGGGCTTCAAGCCTTTGATCACATGTCTGGATGACTTTGAGACAGCTTTTTTTCTATACTTTTTCTTCGTTTTGTCGTACAGATAAATCTCCGTCCCTGTGGCTCTTTTTCCCTTTAACCAGGACAGAACAATATTCCTTTTTACGCCGGTGGCCATCACTCCGGAAGGCTTCCCGGGTTTCTTCGATGCTCCCTGAATTTGTCTCTCTCCTCCTGCCCATACCAGCATCATACAGAGTGCTGTAAGCAGTATCCTCTTTGTTTTCATGATTATGTATCCTCTGTTTCATTTATTCGATAAATCCGAGTATTTCCTTATATATCTGGCCGGAACATGATTCGTTCAAGATTTCGTGTCTGCATCCGGGATATAGTTTCCCTTTTGTGTCTGCATACCCAAGCTCCTTTAAAAAAGAGACAGCATTCCAGAATTGTTTTTGGGATATGATACACGGATCATCTTCTCCTGCGATAAACAGAATCGGCAGATCTGTCTTTTTCTTCTCCCATCCTCTCCGGCTGTATGTCTCATCCATCAGATGAAACAGATTTAAAAATCCGTTGTTTGTAAACACAAACCCGTCCAGCGGTTCTTCATCGTACTTCCTGACGTTATCTTTATCGTAACTGATCCAGCCGTTTAATGATTCTCCGTCCTTGAGCTGCTTATTGAAGGCTCCGAATGCCAGTTTGTGAAAAAACAAGCCTTTCTTCCGGTCTCCGCAGATTCTGCATGCAATCTTTGCCATCCCTGCGGCTGGTTTTGCCAGAGGATTTTTACTGGGACTTCCGCATACGGTCAGCGAACTCAGCTCCCAGTCATACTTTTTCAAATAGCACCGCACAATCAAAGACCCCATACTGTGCCCAAATAAATGGACAGGCAGGCCGGGGAACTCCATTTTGATCCACTCCGTAACCTGATGGGCATCCTCCACAACGGCCCGTCCGGAGGTGTCGTAAAAATATCCAAGATCGTCTTCTCTTTCTATGCTCTTACCATGTCCTCTGTGGTCATGGATCACTGCGGCATAGCCCCGGTTTTGCAAATATTCCATAAAAGGAAGATAGCGTTCCTTGTGCTCACTCATCCCATGGCAGATCTGAACCACTGCCCTGGGCTGATTTTCTGGTGTCAGTATTAAAACATGGAGACGATGACGGTCTACTTCTGATTTTATATACAATTCTCTCTTCATACTCCATCCTCCGATTATTTTTATCCTGTCTGTTATGATGTATTATACTCGTTTTGCTTTACCTTGGAAAGAAAAACAGCTATAATTATCTTGTAATGTATTCTAATTTTATTAAGAACACAGGAGGACAGTTATGAAGAGATTAAAAAGAGTTCTGGCACTTACTTTGGCTGCCGTGATGCTTTTTACACTGGGAGGATGTAAGAAGAAAACTCCCGAGGAAGTATTGGAAGCTGCCACGAAGAAGATGAGCAAAGTAACATCTGCCGATATGAGCGGAAACATCAAGATGAAAATGAGCAGTACATCATCCACCAGTTCCAGCCTTGAGATGAACATGGGACTCAAGATGAAAGCTACTGACATGACCTCGAAAGACATGAAGATGGATATGGACCTCACCATGGGGATTGCCGGTCAGGATATGGTCATTAAAGCCTATTACACCGACGGTTACTACTATATGAACTATTCTGGTCAGAAACAGAAACAGAAAATGGACTTTACAGCCATGCAGAAACAGATGGAGAATTCTACCGGACAGTTTGATATGTCTGCTGATAATTACAAAGATCTGAAAATGGAAAAGAAAGATGATAATTATATTATCTCCTTTAAGTTTAAAGAAAAAGCATTAAATGACTACATCAATAAGATGATGGGGCAGATGAATTCCACAGGTGCCGCAGGTTCCAATACCAATTATGCGGATCAGGTAAAGTTTGACTCTATGTCCGGTACCATGACCGTCAATAAAGACTCAGAGATTACCGCACAGAAGATCAATATGGTTCTTTCAAGCAAAGAAGATACGAAGCTTAAGATCAAAATGATTGTTGATCTTAAATATAACAGTATCGGAAAAGATGTGAAAGTAACACTTCCTGATGATCTTGATACTTATAAGGAAGCTCCTGCTGCTTCCACCACAGCACCTGCCGCAACAACTGCACAGTAACTAAAACGGGCCTTCCGGATCTCTCCGGCAGGCCCATATCTTTTCCATGTTATTAACGTTCTTTTATCGGTGTATAGGTTTTATGCCCGGCCACGCCTTTGTACGCCGGTCTTATGATCCTTCCCCCGTTTACAAGCTCCTCCATCCTGTGTGCGCTCCATCCCGCAATTCTCGCGATGGCAAACAGCGGAGTATACAGTTCATAAGGAAGATCCAGCATGCTGTAAATAAAACCGCTGTAAAAGTCAATATTTGCGCTGACGCCTTTATAGATTCTGCGTTCTTCTGCAATGACTTCTTTTGCCAGCTTTTCTACATTGGTATATAAAGCATATTCCTTTTCCTTTCCTTTTTCTTTTGACAGTCCCTCTACAAAGTAACTTAATACCTTTGACCGCGGATCGGAAATAGAATAAACCGCATGCCCCATTCCATAGATCAGCCCAGACTGATCAAAGGCCTCTTTCCTCACGATCCTGGTCAGGTATTCTTTCAGTTCCTTCTCATCCGTCCAGTCCTTCACATGTTCTTTGATATCAGCAAACATCTGGACAACCTTGATGTTTGCTCCCCCATGTTTCGGTCCCTTTAAAGAACACAGTGCCGCTGCCACAGAAGAATATGTATCCGTTCCCGAAGAGGAAACCACGTGAGTCGTGAAAGTCGAGTTATTTCCGCCGCCGTGCTCCGCATGGAGAACCAGCGCAAGATCCAGGATTTTTGCCTCCAGTTTTGTATACTTGCTGTCCGGCCTTAACAGGTACAGAATGTTTTCCGCTGTGGACAGATTCTCTTGAGGCGGATGGATCACCAGGCTTTCTCCCTTTTCGTAGTGGCTGTATGCCTGATATCCGTAAACCGCCAGCACAGGGAAAAGTGCAATCAGCTGAAGTGACTGCCTGAGCACATTCGGTATGGAAGTATCACTGGCGTTATCATCGTAAGAAAATAACGTAAGCACACTTCTCGCCAGCGTATTCATCATATCCCGGCTCGGAGCCTTCATGATAATGTCCCGGACAAAATTTGTCGGAAGCTGACGGTATTCCGCCAGGAGCTGTTTTAAATCCTGAAGCTGTTCCTCATTAGGCAGTTCCCCGAATAAGAGAAGATAAACTGTCTCCTCGAATCCATACCTCTCTTCTTTGATAAATCCTTGGACAATATCTTCAATGTCAATTCCGTGATAGTATAATTTTCCATCACATGGAACAATCTCTCTGTCCTCGACCATATAGGACATGATCGTCGAAATATCAGTCAGTCCTGCCAGTACACCCTCTCCGCTCTGTTTCCGCAGTCCTCTTTTCACGTCATACTTTTCAAAAAGAGTGGGATCGATTTTCTTCTCACACTTTTTTGCCAGTTCTTCAATTTCGGGTGTAATTTCAGAAAACTTATTCGGCATATTTTTTATCATCTTGATTGCTCCTTTCTTACTATGATTCTTAACAATTAAAAGCCCTGTTTACCGCACTGTCAGGCAATATCGTGGTACTTTCCGAGGAATTCCCTCGTCCGCTCATTGGCCGAGTTAAACACATCCTCCGGAGCCGCGTCTTCCACGATGACCCCCTGGTCCATGAAGATGACCCGGTCTGAGATCTCCTTCGCAAATGCCATCTCATGGGTGACAATCACCATAGTCATATTCAGGTCTGCCAGGGATTTAATGACTTTCAGCACCTCTCCGGTCAGCTCCGGGTCCAGTGCAGAAGTCGGCTCATCGAAGAACAGAATCTTCGGCTCCAGAGCCAACGCCCTTGCTATGGAGACTCTCTGGGACTGTCCTCCTGACAGTTCACACGGATAGGCATCGGCCTTTTCTTCGAGTCCGAGCTTCCTGAGCAGTCCAAATGCCTTCTCTCTGGCTTCTTCTTTTGGGATACCGGCCACCTGTACCGGAGCCTCCATTACATTTCTCAGCACACTGTAATGAGGAAACAGATTAAAATTCTGAAAAACAAATCCTGTCTCCATCAGTATTTTCTTTTGTACCTCTTTTGACGCATACTCCGGCGTGTCTCCGTTCATGGATACCAGCGTATGTCCGTTGATCTCGATGGTTCCCTTGGTCACCTTTTCCAGCTGATTCATGCATCTTAACAGCGTGGATTTTCCGGAACCGGAGGAACCAATGATCGTCACGATCTCTCCGTCGTTAATCTGGAAAGAAATATCTTTTAAGACCTTCAGCTTTCCAAAATTTTTCTGGAGATTAGTCACAGATAAAACACTCATTTTCTTTCCTCCTTAACGATAATAACTCATCCGTTTTTCCAGGATGCCAAAAACTTTAGATACAATCATATTCATGATCAGATAAAAAATACCTGCCACGATCAAATATTCCATCCCGCGGCTTCTGGACATATTATTGGCTGCGACCACATAAATTTCCATGACACCGATGACATGTGCCAGGGAAGTATCTTTTACAAGAGTCATGCACTCACTTCCCATCGGCGGCAGAATGATCTTGACTACCTGCGGCAGAATGATCTTAAAGAATGTCTGTGCCTTACCGAATCCAAGCACTTTTGCAGCCTCGTACTGTCCGTTCGGTATCGCCTGAATTCCGCTCCGGTAGATCTCCGCAAAATAAGCGGCATAGTTTAAAGAAAATGCCACAACCGCTGCCATAGTCCGTTCGATTCGTATGCCTAAAAGCAGATTCAGACCGAAATAAAAACCGTATAACTGGAGGATCAGCGGTGTACCTCTCATAATCAGCAGGTAAAAACGCACCGGAAGCTGAATGATCTTAAATCTGGTCATTCTCCCAAGCGCCAGTACAAGCCCCAGTGTCAGGCCGAAGACCAGTGTGAGGAAAAAGATGATCAGTGTCTGATCCAATCCGTTATGTAACAGCATATCTGCAATGCCAGGCAGTTTTTCAAACCATTGTATGATACCATCTATCATTTTTTTGCTCCTATAAGTATAAATTTTCCGGAATTTTTCTGTCAGAAATTAATTTCTGTGTTGGTGAAAAAATCAAGAGGCTTTGAAAAAAGCCTCTTGCTTCTTGTCTCTTATTTGATTGTTGTCAGATCTTCGCCAAACCATTTTTTACTGATCTTAGCCAGTGTTCCGTCTTTTTTCATATCCTTTAACTGTTTTTCTACTTCTGCTTTCAGTTTTTCATCTCCGGTACGGAAACCGATAACATATTTCTCAGTAATTAAATTGTCATTTAAGATCTTGAATTTTCCCGGGTCCTTCTTCGCGTAATATTTTGCAACCACTTCATCCATGACAGCTGCATCACAGCCATTTCCAAGGTCATTTAAGATCTCAACATTGTTGCCGAAGTATACAATCTTTGCATTTTTTAATTCTTTTGTCTGGTCAACAGCGTCTGCGGCCGTAGAACCTTTCTGTACTCCCACCTGCTGCTTTTTAATATCTTTTAAGCTCTTGATCTTGCTCTTTTCCGGTACGAGCAGCACCTGGTGGTTATCCATGTAAGACTCAGAACAAAGCATCTCTTTTGCCCTGTCTTTGCTGTATGTCAGTCCGTTCCAGATACAGTCGATGGTCTTTCCCTGCAGTTCCTGGTCTTTGGAATCCCAGTTGATCGGCTGTAATTTTAATTTGATCCCCATTCTCTTGGTGACTTCTTTTGCCATGTCAATGTCAAAGCCTACGATCTTCTGATCCTTGTCTGTGAATCCCATAGGAGGGAAAGAGGCATCCAATCCCAGTATTAATTCTTTGTTGTCTTTTACATACTGAAGTGACTCGTCTGTCTTACTTTCTTCTTTCTTTGAACATCCTGCCAAAAGCATAGAACCTGCCAGCACAGCACTTACGCAAAGCACTAATAATTTTTTCACTCTCATCCTAAAACTCCTCCGTTTTTATTTCCTGTCATGATAGCACATTAGTGTACTAAATTCATACGTTAATATACTATCAAACTACATGCTTTTTGTCAATCTCCATGGATAGTATTTCCTGCCGTTCTGCCTGGAAAATCCTTGTTTTTGCGGTGTCATCCGTGTTATAGTAAACTTATCTTTGCTGAAAAAAGAAAGGGGAATATCTACCATGAGAAAAAAAGGACTGAAAATACTTGCTATGTCTGCGGTACTGAGCATCTCGATGACTGCCTCTGTCTTCGCAGGAAGCCTGTCACTGCGGTATTCCGGGAAAAACCGCACATACAAGGGAAAACAGCTCACATTTTATTATAAAGGGAAAAAAATTGACTTAGGAAAGGCCCCGGGCATCCAGATCAACAAGGTCAATATGCTTCCCTATTATAATGCCATCGTAAAGAACGGACCGAAAGTAAAGAGAAGCTACAACAGCAAGACTGGAAAGCTGGTACTGACCAACGGTAAGAAAACGATTACGTTTTATAAGAATAAAAAATATGCCTATACCAACGGGGTGAAACGGACGTTTACCACCGCCCCGCTGACTGTAAAGTATAGGAGCATCAACAAAAACTATATTCTGCTCCCGGCAAAATTCACAGCCAAATATCTGGGCATCAGCTATACATACTCAAGCTCTGCAAAACGTATTGACTATGCAAAGCCAGCGGCGGCAAGCAAACCCGATTCTCCTGTGAAGTCCAATACAACGACAAAATATAATACGACACTGTCTAATTACATAAAAAAGCAGCAGGCCCAATGGAAAACTTACGGCGGAAAAACGATAGACTATAAAAAATACATTCCTGTAACTACGGATAATACGAACAGTTTTCAATTTCTTCGTCTTGATACATACCATCCTGTAAATACTTCTAAGTTTTCCTCTACTCTTCAGACAATGGTCTCTAAAAAAACCGGAAGCGTATTATCAGGAAAAGCTTCAGTCATTACGAACGCTGCAAGTACATATAATATTGATCCGTTATACTTTCTCTGTCAGACCATCCATGAAAGCGGCTATGGCACGAGTACACTCGCCAAAGGAAAAGCAGTAACTCAGGTCATTACCGGTGATTCTCTCTCTCCGAAAGGAGCAACTGGAACGAAAGTAACAGCTTTTAAAACTGTATCAAAAGATGTGAAGACAGCCGGAGAGAAAAAAGGCAAGAAGTACTATAAAGTCAACAATAATGCTTATTACGAAGTAAAAAATATTTCATCTAAAAAAGTTTACAATCTATATGGCATCAAGGCCTATGATAATGCTCCGCAGCTGGGCGGATTCAGCTATGCTTATTATCAGGGATGGACAAGCGTGGACAAAGCCATACAAGGTGCCGCAAAATATGTAAGTGATAATTATATTCATCACGGAACCTATAAACAGAACACCTTATATAAGATTCGATACAGCCCTTATCTCCAGGATCTGGGCCATCAGTATGCCTCTGACCCGGCCTACGCCCAGTCCATCGGCAAGCTGATGAACACATATCAAAGCGTATATTCCAGCACCAGCGGATTTATTTATGACACACCAGTATTCAACTAGAGAACAGAGCAGTCAAATAAATAGCTCAGGTACAAATCCTGGGCTATTTTTTATTTCCCAAAACCAATCTTTCTTCCTCTGTCCCGTCTTAAATATTACATTTATATTACGAATTTATTGTATATTTTTTAATATAATGCTATACTTATATTACATTTTAATTACAATAGGAGGATAAATAAGTTATGAAGAAACGAATCATTGCAGTATTTACGATATTATTTGCCTTTACATCGATTTTATCCGTTTTCCCAAAATCGGATATCTCGGCTGCGTCCTTAAAGATCAGATACGGAGGCAAGACAAGATACTATACGGGAAAACAGCTAAACTTTACATACGCTAAAAAAGGGATTTCCACAAAAACACCAGGCATTCAGATGAAGAGTATTAACATGATCCCTTATTACAGTATTCTCGTAAAGAACGGGCCCAAAATCAAGCGCAGTTACAGCAAAAAAACAGGAAAACTTGTACTCAAGTATAAGAACAAAACGCTAACTTTCTATAAGAATAAGAAAACCTGCTATGTGAACGGCAAGAAGAAAACATTATCCGCTGCACCCGTCTCAGTCAAGTACTACACGACCAAAAAATATAATATTCTGCTTCCGGCTAATTTTACGATCAAGAATTTAGGACTGGACTATTCCTATATCTCTTCAGCAAAGAGAATCCACATCAACAAGCCGGGAAACAGTTACTTATACACAAAAAACACAACGACTAATTATAATAAGAAGACATCCGATTATATTAAATCCCAGACGGTAAAATCTTATGGTGGTAAAAAAATCAACTACAACAACTATGTGCCGACCAGTACTGATCCGACTCACGGCTACCAGTATCTGCGTCTGAATACATACCGCACCGTCAACAGTTCAAAGTATAACAGTCTCTTAAACAGTAAGGTAAAATCCAAAAGTGTGCTGAAAAACAAAGGTTCTGTTCTCAACAGCGCTGCTAAAACTTATAAGATCGATCCTGTTTATTTCCTCTGCCAGACGATTTTGGAGACTGGTTATGGTACAAGCACTCTCTCACAGGGCAAATCGATTACCAAGGTTATCACAGGAAAGTCTGTTGTGAAAGACAAAAAAGGCAATGTCACAGGGTTTCAAAAAGTAAACGGCAAATATCAGACAAAGAAGATTTCATCTAAAAAAGTATACAATTTATACGGCATCAAGGCCTATGATTCTGACCCACAGCTGTGCGGATTCAGCTACGCATACTATCAGGGCTGGACAAGTGTGGACAAAGCCATCAAAGGCGCTGCAAAATATGTCAGTCAGGAATATATTAATAACAGTACCTACAAACAAAATACCCTGTACAAATTCCGCTACAATCCAAATACCAAATACATCTGGCATCAGTATGCCACAGATCCGGGATATGCCCAGAAAATCGGAAAACTTATGTACAGCCAGTTCAGAAGTGCTTATGCGACAGGCAATACATTGACATTTGACCGTCCAAAATTCAAATAATGTTTTCTAATCTGATCTGTTAAAATCCACAAAAAGCTCCTGGGGGTCCTCACTCATTGAGGGTCCCAGGAGCTTTTATTGCTCTGCCTTCTTTATTTACTCTTTTTCCTCAACCCTGCCGCAAGTCCGGTCAATGCTGCCCCGAACACCAGGGTGAGGCACAAAATCTGTCTCTCATCTCCTGTTCTGCTGACACGCTTCCTTCTCACTCTCTTCTTATACTCCCATTCCGGCACAGTCTTTTTCTTTTTTGTCTTTTTCGCAGTCGTCGGTGCCGCCATAGTCTCCGTCCTATCCGCTTCTTTCCACTTCGCCTTTAACTTTACATCACTGTGAACCGGAGTCCTGAAATCCCACTTCACTTCGTTTCCGTC
>NZ_FR889200.1:4168-56898 GCF_000432215.1 Anaerostipes sp. CAG:276 | reverse complement strand
CTCATCGGCGGTTTCCTTTGCCTCAGAAATAATCCGGTAGGCTTCCTCACGGGCCTCGCGGAGAAGTTTTTCCCGTTTTTCTTTTATATTTTCCTGACGTTCTTTCAGACTCTTTCTCAAGGTTTCGATTTCTTTCCGGTATTCAAAGATTTCTTCCTGTTCCTGCTCGATCGTCTGCTTGCTCTTTTCCAGATCAGCCAGTATGGTCTCAAAATCTTTGACTGATTCGTCAATCTGATCCGATGCATGCTCAATAATATGGTTATCGAGTCCCAGTTTCCGTGAAATCGCAAATGCATTACTTTTTCCGGGAATGCCGATCATCAGCCGGTAGGTCGGGGATAATGTCTCCACATCGAATTCACAGGAAGCATTTTCGACTCCGTTCGTTGAGAGCGCAAACATTTTCAACTCGCTGTAATGAGTCGTCGCCATCGTTTTTACACCACGGTCATGGAGGTCTGTCAAAATTGAAATAGCCAGAGCCGCGCCTTCCACCGGATCGGTTCCGCCGCACAGCTCATCCAGCAGCACCAGAGAGTCCCGGTGTGCATTCTGAATGATGGAGACAATATTCGTCATGTGGGAGGAGAAGGTACTCAGGTTCTGTTCAATACTCTGTTCATCTCCGATATCCGCAAAAACCTCTTCATAAATTCCCAGACTGGAACCCTGGAATGCAGGAATGTGAAGTCCTGCCTGCCCCATCAGTGTAAATAAGCCTACGGTTTTTAAGGAAACGGTCTTACCTCCTGTGTTGGGCCCGGTAATGACCAGCATGGAAAACGCATCGCCGAGAGAGACGTTGATCGGAACTACTTTTTTAGGGTCCAGAAGCGGGTGGCGTCCCTGCTTGATATTAATCACACCGTCTTCTCTAAAAATCGGTTTGCTGCCGTTATAGTCTTTTGCATATTTTGCCTTCGCAAAAATAAAATCCAGCTGTACCAAAAGCTTTTGGTTCTGTGCCAGACTGTCCATGTCGTAGGAAGCCTGCTCACTTAAAAGGGCTAAAATGCGCTCGATCTCTGTCTGCTCCTGCCCCTCCAGTTCTTTTAACTGGTTGTTCAGAGTCACCACCGCCATCGGTTCGATAAACAGAGTAGAACCGCTGGAAGACTGGTCATGGATCATACCTTTAAACTGTCCGCGGTACTCCTGTTTGACCGGAATACAATAGCGTCCGTTTCTCATGGTCACAAGGGCATCCTGGAGCATGTCTTTGTTGGAAGAAGAACTGACCATAGCCGTGAGCTGGCTGTGGATCTTCTGATTGGTCAGTTTCATATTTCTCCGGATGTCTTTTAAGGCGGAGGAAGCATCGTCACTGATCTCTTCCGGTGAAATAATACAGTGTCTGATATCCTTTAACAGACCGTCCATTGGCACCAGGGACTCAAATACAGAATCCAGAGAATCAGCATCCGCCATATCATCCCGCTGCGCCCCATAGGCCAGTGCGTTTTTTACGGCCTCCAAAAGACCCGCAATCTCCAGAAGTTCTCCGGCACTTAAAGTCCCTTTCATTTTCAGGCGTTTCAGAGAAGCTCCCAGATCCTGGACTCCAAAAAATGAAATACTTCCCTGTTTATAAAGTCTGGTCAGGGCATCCTGTGTCTGTTCCTGAGCCAGGGAAATTTCCGGTTCATCTGTCATCGGCTCTAATTTTTCACAGGCGGCTTTCCCAAGCTCTGTGGTGGCATAGGCTTTCAGCCTTTCGATGACTTTGTCATATTCTAATGTATTTAAAACTTTTTGATTCATATTATTTCCCTCAGTTTATTCAAAAACCATTAATTATAGAAGGTTTTCCTTTTTAGATTTAGAAAAAGTGTAGCATAAAATATAGGGCATGTAAACGAGGCAGACGGCAATTTTCCAGTGGATTTTCGGGAAAGTTTATGTAATAATAGGAAAGTAAAAGAGGTTCGGGCTTTAAGTCGGCCCTAGAAAGGTTAAATTATGAGATATATAAGTGAGCTGCATGAAGGAGATATGGTTTCGGAGGTGTTTTTGTGCAAGACAAAGACATCCGGCACATCAAAATTTGGGAAGACCTATTATTCTCTTTCACTCCAGGATAAAACCGGAATGATCGACGGAAAGGTATGGGAACTGAACAATGCCATCGGACATTTCGAGGCCATGGATTATATCATGGTGAAAGGGAAGGTCACAAACTTCCAGGGAAATAATCAGCTGAATATTGAAATGATCCGGAAGGCAGACGAAGGAGAATACCAGATTTCCGATTACATGCCATCCACAAAAAAAGATATCGATGAAATGTATGATGAGCTTTTGGCAATGATTCAGAGAGTTCAGAATCCGTACCTGAAAGAACTTGCCATGAAGGTTTTCGTTGAAGATAAAGAGTTTGCAAAGAAGTTTAAAATACATTCTGCTGCAAAAAGTGTACATCACGGATACATCGGCGGCCTGCTGGAGCACTCTGTCAGTGTGGCTAAGTTATGCGAACAGTATGCAGTTCTGTATCCGCAGTTAAACAGAGACCTGCTGGTCACAACAGCCCTGTTCCATGATATCGGAAAGGCAGAGGAGCTGTCCGCATTTCCTGAAAATGATTATACAGACGAAGGCCAGTTAGTGGGGCATATTGTCATGGGAACGATCAAGCTATCAAAACTCATGGATGAGATCCAGGGATTCCCTGCAAAGCTTGCCAACGAAGTGAAACACTGTATTCTGTCCCATCACGGGGAACTGGAATTCGGTTCACCGAAAAAGCCAGCACTGGCAGAAGCTCTTGCACTGAGCCAGGCCGATAATCTGGACGCCAAAATGGAGACATTTGCAGAGGTCATCGAGAAGAAGCAGGAAGGCCAGGAATGGTCCGGTTTCCAGCGTTTATTTGATACAAAGATCAGAGAATCATCCATTTAATTATTGTTAATGGATGATGAAATAAGAGGTGCCTATGGAATTTAAAAAGAATCAATTAGTGGAAGTGGAAATTGATGATATGGGCAATGAAGGAGAGGGCATCGGCCATGCAGACGGCTATGCCCTCTTTTTAAAAGATGCCGTAGTGGGCGATAAAGTCCTTGCCCGCATCATCAAGACAAAGAAAAATTATGGATTTGCAAGAGTAGAAAAACTGCTCGTACCTTCTCCTGACCGGGTGGAGCCGAAATGCCCGAACGCACGTCCATGCGGCGGATGTACTCTCCAGCACTTGTCTTATGAAAAGCAGTTGGAGTACAAATTTAATAAGGTAAAAAACTGTCTGGAACGGATCGGCGGGATCGAAAATGCAGGTTCTTTGATGGAGCCGATTTATGGTATGGACGAGCCGTATTATTACCGGAACAAGGCTCAGTTTCCTGTGGGACGGAATAAAGATGGAAAACTAATCACCGGGTTTTATGCGGGACGGACACATTCTATTATTGACTGTACCCACTGTTCGATTCAGCATCCGGTCAATGAGGAGATTTTGTCTAAAGTTCTTGATTATATGGAGAGGAACCATGTGGAGCCTTATGATGAAAAAAACCATAGAGGATTGGTGCGCCATATCATGACCCGGGTTGGATTTGTTACCGGGGAAATCATGGTATGTCTTGTGGTGAACGGCAGGAAGAAGGATCTTTTGAATCTTTCTGAACTGGTTGATTCTCTAAAAGAGATTGAGGGGATGACCAGCATTTGTGTCAACAGCAATTGGGAGAAGACGAACCGGATTATGGGAAATAAGGTAGAGGAGGTTTATGGGCCTGCTTATATTTATGACTATATTGGGAATGTGAAGTATCAGATCGGGCCACTGTCATTTTTTCAGGTAAATCCAAGGCAGACGAAAGTTCTTTATGAGAAGGCTTTGCAGTATGCAGGGCTTTGCGGAAATGAAACTGTGTGGGATCTTTACTGCGGGATTGGGACCATTTCTCTGTTTTTGGCACAGAAAGCAAAGCAGGTCTATGGGGTTGAGATCGTGAAGGAAGCCATTGAAGATGCCAGGCTGAATGCTGAGATGAACCATATGGATAATGTTCAGTTCTTTGTGGGGAAGGCGGAAGAAGTACTGCCACGGGAGTATGAGAAGAATGGGGTTTATGCAGATGTGATCGTTGTTGACCCGCCCCGGAAAGGGTGCGATAGGGCATTGCTTGATACTATGGTGAAGATGGGGCCGGAGAGAATTGTGTATGTGAGCTGCGATCCTGGGACTTTGGCACGGGATTTGAAAGTGCTGGGGGGAGAAGGATATAGCGTGGAGAAAGTGGCGGTAGTGGATCAGTTTGGGCATACGGGGCATGTGGAGACGGTATGTTTATTATCCAAACTTCATTGAGACCAACATATCGATGTAGAGCTTGAGATGGATGAGATTGATTTGACAGCTGCGAAGAGCAAAGTAGTGCCTAATCTTTCTGCAATGAAAAAGATCAAATTATTTTGTGATCGTAATAATATTTAATATGGTGCTATCGAAGATGCTTGGCTAAATTGCAAGATAACTTCCGATAAATCATAGGAATTGAGAGGTTTTTTTATGGCTATAAGTAAGAAACTTGAGACGATATATTACAACGGACAGCCGGATGGAATACGTTCAATTCGTAGACATCTTTCGACAATGACAACATATGTTATTCCTCGTCCGTTGTTAGCCGAAGCAAAGAAAATATCAAATACAAATCGTCCCGGAATATATTATCTTATCAGTGAAAATGATAATAATAAAATTGCCCAGCTTTATGTCGGACAAACACGGAATGGTATAATCCGTTTAGATGATCATAATCGATCAAAAGACTTTTGGAATAAAGCAATTATGTTTCTAGCAGATAGCAAAACTTTTACTTTAGATATGATAAGTGGACTAGAAGCTTACGCTATTAATAAGGCAACAGACGCTAAACGATATAAAGTGGAAAATACAGTTAATTCGAAATATGAAATCGATGAATATGATCTTCCATTGATAGAAGAAGTATATGAAGAGATCCGATTTATAATGGCAACACAAGGATATAAGATGGAAAGTTCAGAGAATTCAATCAATGAAGCGAATACATTACATACAACAAGAAATGGAGTAAAGGCATTTGGAGCTTACGATGGTGATCATTTTGAGGTTTTGGAAGGCTCTCAAATAGATTTCAGTAGAAGAGTAAAGTTAGAAAAATATAATGCTCAGAGAGAAAAATTGCTTAATGATGGGGATATTATTGCAGACAAAAACGGAGTATATATTCTGAAAGTTTCTCTTGAATTTAATACACCAAGCGGAGCGAGTGATTTTGTACTAGGTGGTTCTACTAATGGGTGGATAGAATGGAATAATAGAGAAGAGAAAACTTTGGATGAGATATATAGAAAATAATTTTTTCGTATCAATTTCCGATAATATATTGTTATCGGAAGTTGAATACAGAATATAAGGAGGATTGGGCGAAGCGCCTGAATGGCTTCTTGGAGTTCAACGGAAATGAAATCCTCACAGATGCAGGAAAAATCAGTGCAGAGAAGGCAAAGCTCCATGCAGAAACTGAATTTGAGAAATATCGGATTGTACAGGATAGAATGTTTATGTCTGACGACAATAAATTTTATTAGCGATATCGATATTAAAAAGGGAAAAGATACAATGACTGCATTATTCAAGCAGGAATTGAAAAGAAATAAATTTTGGAGCCTGGACAAGAGAATATAAGGGAGATAAGAAGAAAACTAGAGTTCAATTAGAAATGAGCCAATAGAATCTTATTTACAACATTATCTTACTTATGAACGAAGGTGCAATTGGTTTTGAAGATCCTGAGGAATTTAGTGATCAGTTGAAAGAAACAGTAAGATTTTTTGTTGACAGATAATTTGTAGTATATGAAGATTTGAATTGTTAGTTGGAGATGTGAATTTACCATGAGAGAATTAAAAGAAATAAATATTAATAACATAGAGGAAATCAAATCATTATTTGCAGAGATTTTTACAAAAGAACCCTGGAATGATGATTGGAGTGACTTGACACAACTGCATGAATATATCATGGATTTAATAGGAAACAGCAATTCTTTAACATTGGGTCTGTTTGAAAATGATGAACTCATTGGACTTTCAATGGGAAGCATCATGCACTGGCATATAGGAACAGAATATTACATTTTTGAATTCTGTGTGAAAGAGCAGTATCAGTCTAAAGGCATTGGTACGGAATTTTTACAAATGGTTGAACAATATGCCAAAAGCAGACAGATCACGCATATTTTTTTACAGACAGAGAGAACTGTACCTGCTTTTAATTTTTATAAGAAAAATGGTTTTATCGAATTAAAAGACCATGTATCCCTTTTTAAAGAATTTAATTAAAGGAAAGCCCAATGGAATATAAGATCAGACAAATGTATCCAAATGAATACCCTTATCTAAAAGAGTTTTTATATGAAGCAATTTTTCAAAAAGACATGGGGAACCTTCTGCCAAAGGAAATCATCAATAAACCAGATTTAAAAATATACATAGAAGACTTTGGACAAAAACACGATCATTGTCTCTGTGCCGAAGCAAGTGGAGAAATCATTGGAGCATTGTGGACACGGATCATTCCCGGATACGGGAATATCGATGACAAGACTCCCGAATTTGCAATTTCTCTTTACAAAGAGTACAGAGGAAAGGGAATCGGTACAAAAATGATGCAGGAGATGTTGTCTCTTTTAAAATCAAAGGGATACAAAAAGGCTTCTCTGTCAGTACACAAAGAAAATTATGCATTTAAAATGTATCAGAATCTGGGTTTTAAAATCATCGATGAGACAGAGGAAGAATTTATTATGATGTATGATTTGACAAATACAGTGATCTAGCCGCCAATGTAAGGGGAATCAGGTGATGAAAGAAGAAAATAAAGCCTGGAAAGGGTATCATTTTCAGGCTTTGGATGACTGAGCAGACAACAAGCAATATTTAAGAAGAGAAAGGACTATGGCATGCCTGTTAAATTGAAAGATACAATGAAAGCAAAAAAACTGTTCGGAGACTGGCAGGAAACCTTAATCTGGTCCTGTCTTCAAAAGGTCATGGGAGACATCTATGTGGACAATGCTTCAGACCCACAGTCTGCCATGGCTGTTCTTGGTGACTTCTGTTTTTTTGCCGGAAATGCAGAGGAAGATATCGTCTCTTTCAAACCGGAAAACTGTTTCCAGGACTTTATCATTATGGTGCCGCAGTCTGAGGAATGGGCGGAACTGATCGTCAAAAATTATGGGGACAGAGCAAAACCGGCAACACGTTATGCCATAAAAAAAGAACAGAATATTTTTGATAAAGATACTTTAAGGTCTGCCGTTAATTCATTAAAGCCGGGATATATCCTGCGAATGATTGATGCAGACCTTTTTGCGCTGTGCAGATCAAGTACATGGTGTCAGGATCTGGTCTCACAGTTTAGGGACTATGAGATGTATAAAAAACTTGGCATCGGATTTGCCGTTTTGAAAGGGAAATCACTCGTGGCGGGAGCTTCTTCTTACGCAAGATACAGAGAAGGAATTGAAATAGAAATTGACACGAAGGAAGAGTTTCGGCGAAATGGACTGGCCTATGCATGTGGAGCAAAGCTGATACTGGAGTGTCTGGACAGAGGACTTTACCCAAGCTGGGATGCCCAAAATCCAGCATCCGCTGCACTTGCAGAGAAATTAGGATATCATTTTGACTATGAATACAGAGCATTTGAAATATGGGGATATTAAATGGAAATAAGGTTATTGGAGGAAGACGATATCGATGGTGTGTGTGGTATCTATGCGGCCAGTTGGAAAAGTGCATATAGAGGCATCATTCCTAAGGAGTTTCTGGATAACATTGATAAGGAAAAATGGCGTGAGGGAATTGAAAATTCTGAATTGATTTCATTAGTCATGATGAATGGTGAAAAGATAATCGGCACGGCCTCCTACTGTGCTTCCAGATTCATCAGTCTTAAGGATTTTGGGGAAATCGTCTCGCTCTATTTGCTTCCGGATTACTATGGAAATGGATATGGCAGACAGCTTTTGCAGGCGGCAGTTGACGGACTGGCTGAGCTGGGGTATACTTATGTCTTTCTGTGGGTTTTAGAAGAAAATATGAGAGCCAGAGCCTTCTACGAGAAGTTTGGTTTCCAGAACAGTGGAGACTGTCTCACGGATTATATCGGAGGAAAAGATTTAAGAGAACTGCGTTATATCTATAAAATAAAGTCAGAGGTGTAAATATAATGGGATTTTCAGAAAAAGTCAAGGAAGAAGCAAGGAGAAAATCAGGTTTCAGGTGCGTCATCTGTCAGGAACCATTTGTTGAAGTACATCATATCATTCCTCAAAGTGAAGGGGGAGAAGATACGATTGAAAATGCTGCACCCCTTTGTTCCAGATGTCACGATCTATATGGAGACAACCCTGCAAAAAGAAAACAGATCCGTCAGATGAGAGATTATTGGTTTGAGGTCATGGAGAAGAGAGATAAAGAGGGCTTGGATGAGTTAGGGCCGATTGCACCAGATCCTGACAGAGTGAATGCCTTGCGGGACAAAGGGATAGCAATCCAGCATACTGTTTTTGCAGAAGAAAATTTTCAGACGGCTGCCAGAATGATATATAAATTGATTTACACTGCACAGCAGAATTTTCCGAATCAAAAACGTATTCTGTATTTGGATATTGAAGGACATCGAAATGGCGCAGGAGGCTATGATCACGACATGATGGAACTTCAGAAAGACTTTATTTTAGGTTTTCTAATGCCCTATATTACGGCCGTACATATGCCGTTGATCAGTGTTGAAAATAAGAAACTGCAGAAGAATGAACTAGTTGAAGATTTGGCGATTTTTGCAGAAGAGGAAGGAACCAAAGGATGAATAAAGGAGACAAAAATGAAGAATTTTAAAAGAGATAACCTTCTGTTCTCCCTCTGCGGCCTAAACTGCGGACTTTGTCCGATGAAAATAGACGGTTATTGTCCGGGCTGCGGCGGAGGTGCTGGAAATCAATCCTGTAAGATTGCCAGATGCAGTATGGAGCACGGAGGGATTGAATACTGTTTCCAGTGCGGGAAATATCCATGTGAGAAGTATGAGGGTATCGATGAGTTTGATTCATTTATCACACATCAAAAGCGCCGGACAGATTTTGAAAGAGCCGAAGAAGCCGGTATAGATTTTTATAATGCAGAACAGAAACAGAAAGCTGAGATGCTGTGTGATTTATTAGATCATTATAATGATGGACGGAGAAAAAGTTTTTACTGTACAGCAGTCAATCTTCTGGATCTGGATGATGTCAGAGCAGTGATGGCAAGTATTCATGACGGACTTAAACCGGATGAATCAACTCTGAAAGAAAGAGCTGCGGCTGCGGTCAAGATTTTCCGGGAAAAAGCCGGGGAGCGGCAAATCGTGCTGAAACTGAAGAAAAAGCCGAGGAAAAAGAAATAGATGCTTTTAGTAAAGGCAGCGTTTATCTAATATTTTACCAGCGAACCACTGCCCGGTTTAACATAATAATATAAGGGACATTTTGTACATTGACAAAAAGACTTCTGCTTGCTAAAATCCCAGTTAACATTAAGAAGACGGCACCATAAAACAAAATTTTCATGGGCAAAAGGCGGTGAATGAGATAAGAAAAACGATATTGTATACTGCAGTGAGCCTTGACGGCTTTATTGCAGACAAAAACGGCGGGATAGAGTGGCTGGAAAAGCAGGACATAGGACCCGAAGGCCAGGAAAGTTATGAAAATTTTATCCAGACAGTGGATACGGTGGTCATGGGTTATACAACCTATCATCAGATCACCACGGAACTCTCAGCAGGGTTTTGGCCATATGAAGGAAAAATGACTTATGTGATGACACACAGGGCTATGGAGGATAAAGAAAACATTAAGTTTGTAAATTCTCCATTAGACCAGTTTATCTCAGCCTTGAAGGATCGGCCGGGAAAAGATATCTGGATCTGCGGAGGAGCGGACCTGGTAAACCAGCTGATAAAATCAGGGCTGATCAGCCGCTTTCATATTTCTGTGATTCCGGTTATTTTAGGAAACGGAATCCGGCTGTTTCACGAAGGCAATCCTGCAAAACAGCTGAAACTGATATCAGCTGATAATCTTAATGGAATGACGGATTTAGTTTATGAAACATGTGAATAGCAGGAGAGGGTATTATGATTCAAAAGAAGGAGATTGACAGCGGAACTGGATTTGACTGGGGACGTACATCAAGAGACTATGCTAAATACAGAGACATTTATCCGGAGGAGTTTTATCAAAGGCTTCTCGACCGGGGCGTCTGCACTCTGGGTCAGGATGTCCTGGACATAGGAACGGGTACTGGGGTAATTCCCAGAAATTTATATTCCCATGGGGCAAGATTTACCGGCATTGATATATCCGGCCAGCAGATAGAACAGGCAAAGAAGCTTGCGGCGGCCGGTCACATGGATATCCGCTTTCTCTGTACTCCGGCAGAGGATGTGCCTTTTTTACCAGGTTCATTTGATGCGGTGACAGCATGCCAGTGTTTTACATATTTTAACCATGAGGTATTAGCGGCCAAGATCAGCAGCCTGCTGAGAGATCAGGGAAAATTTGCAGTATTGTATATGGCGTGGCTGCCGCAGGAGGACGAGACTGCCGGAAAGAGCGAGGAGCTGGTGCTTAAATATCATCCGCTGTGGACCGGATGCGGTGAAACAAGACATAAGATTCAGATTCCGAAGGTATATATGGATTACTTTGACATTGAATCCGAAGAGGTGTTTGATCTGGAAGTGCCTTTTACGAGAGAAACATGGAATGGAAGGATGAAAGCCTGCCGGGGGATTGGTGCTGCTTTGCCGGAAGAGGAAGTGGCGGCTTTTGAAGAAGAGCATATTAGACTTCTCAGACAGACTGCTCCGCAGGAATTTTGTGTTCTTCACTATGCTGCAGTGACGGTGCTGCGAAAAAAGGCGGAATGACAGGAGGAGAAAGTGGGAATTACATTTGTAACAAAGAAGGAACTATTTGACGATGCAAGAGCTATCCGGGAAGAAGTGTTCGTAAAAGAGCAGGGATTTGTTGAAGAGATTGACGAAACGGACGGAAAAGCAGTTCATGTTGTGTGTTATGATCAGGAATATCCGATTGCAGTGGGCCGATATTTTGAAGATGACCAGGAAGGAATCTATCACATAGGCCGGGTTGCCATCCGAAAGAAATACAGAGACCGGCACATCGGCAGGAAGATCATGGAGTTTATGGAGGAGTGCATTCGGCAGGAGGGAGGGAAGACAATCCATCTCTCAGCCCAGGCCAGGGTTAAGGAATTTTATGAGAAACTTGGGTATCAGAAAAGAGGAGAATCTTACATGGAAGAACACTGTCTGCATATACCTATGGAAAAGCATATAAAATAAAATTAAAAAGGAGTTCATGGGATCATGAAATCAGATGACAGATTTAAGAGGATTTATAAACAGGGCAAAATGACAATCACAGAAATATGGGTAGACCGCGTCACGGGAGTAAATTATTTATATCATGAAGATGGTTATTCAGGCGGGCTGACTCCGCTTCTTGACAGAGACGGAAAACCCGTAGTTTCGCCTGTTGTAAACGGTTAATCAACCGAACCGAAGCATATACACAACAAAAGCTGTCCTCAGTGGGCAGCTTTTGCTATAATAGAGAAAAGGAGTACAATATGACAAAAGACAAATTAGCGTTGGAGATCATAGAGCGGCTGAAAAAAGAATATCCTGATGTAGGGTGTACTTTGGATTATGACCAGGCATGGAAATTGCTGGTGAGCGTGCGTCTGGCGGCACAGTGTACAGATGCCAGGGTAAATGTGGTCGTCCAGGATTTATATGAGAAATATCCGGATGTGAATGCTCTGGCAGAAGCAGATCCGGCGGACATAGAGGCGATCGTCAGACCATGCGGGCTTGGGCGGAGTAAGGCAAGAGATATCAGTGCCTGTATGAAGATATTGAGAGACGAGTATGGCGGCGGAATTCCGGATAACTTTAAGGATCTAATGAAGCTTCCGGGAGTAGGACGTAAGAGCGCCAATCTTGTGATGGGTGATGTTTTCGGGGAACCGGCAATCGTTACGGATACCCACTGCATCCGCCTGGTAAACCGTATGGGTCTGGTGAACCAGATCAAAGATCCAAAAAAAGTGGAGATGGCACTCTGGGAGATCATACCTCCCGAAGAAGGAAGTGACTTCTGCCACAGGCTGGTATTTCTCGGAAGGGATATCTGTACTGCAAGGACGAAACCGCACTGTGAGAAATGCTGTCTGCGGGATATATGTCCTAAAGAGGGAGTATAGAGTCAAGACAAAGGTCTGAAAGGAGGAGCCGGTATGAAGAATCAAAAGTTATTCAAAACCAATGCTGCGGTAAGCATCATTCTGATCATCGGTTTTCTTCTGACATCCATATTCAGCTATAAAGCTAACTATAAAGCGTCTTTGGACAACATTGAGCAGGTGTCCTCCCTTACATCAGAGGGCATATATTATCAGATGAGAACGATTTTTGCAAAGCCGGTCAATGTCTCCCTGACCATGGCACATGACAGCCTGCTCATCGAACATTTATCAGACCGGGCGTCCCGGGAGGACAGCGGGCGCTATGAGAAAAAGACGATGGATTACCTGCGTTCGTATCAGGAGAAATATAAATATGACTCTGTTTTTTTAGTCTCGGCATCTACAAAAAAATATTACAGCTTTAATGGGCTTGACCGGACGCTGGACAAGGGCAATCCAGAGAATCAGTGGTACTATGATATATTGAAAAGTAAAAGCGAGTATACCATAAAAGTGGATAATGATGAGGTGAAGGGCGCAGATAATAAAATTACGGTTTTTATCAACTGTAAGATCCAGGACAGCGGCGGAAAAGTTATCGGAGTCGTCGGCGTCGGAATGAGGGTGGATTCCCTCAAAAAGATTCTTCAGAAATATGAGAAGGAGTCAGAAATCGGGGCATACTTTCTTGATGATGAGGGGATCATCCAAATCTCTACCGCATATACAGGATATGAAAAAACAGACTGGTTTAAGATCCGTGGGAATGAACACATCAGGGATAAAATACTGGGGTGGAAGAAAGAAACATCCGATTTGGATATCTGGACCAAACAGTCCAAAGACGGCGTCGGAAAAAGTTTTATATCCACCCGTTATATACCGGAATTGTCATGGCATCTGGTGATTGAACAAAAGACCGGAAAATTGATTGATGAGATGAAGCAGGAGATTTACGGGTCAATATTTATGATCATAGCCATTATTCTTGCAGTGTTATTTATTATCACTTCAGTGATTAAGAATTTTAACAGTCAGCTGACTTATTTAATGACAGAGAAGCAGACCCTGTTTAAAAAAGTCACAGAACAGCTCTATGAAAATATCTATGAACTGAACATTTCAAAAAACTGTCCGGCAGGAAAGAGTACAGAGAGATACTTTGAGAGCCTGGGGGCAGGAGACATACCGTATGATCAGGGGCTCAGAGTGATTGCGGAAAAGCAGATAAAAGAAGAGTTCAGAGACGGGTATGTAAACACCTTCACACCGGAAAATGTTTTAAGAGAGTATAAAAACGGCAATCATCATCTGCAGTATGACTTTATGATCTCGGAGGACGGGGCGCATTATTTTTGGATGAGGATTGATGCATATACGTTCTTATCCTCAGAAGATAAATGTATTCATATGTTTACTTACACAAAGAACATTGATGAGGATAAGAAAAGGGCCCTTCAGATGACAAAAAGGGCAGAGACAGATGAAATGACTGGATTCTATACAAGAGCCGCTGCGGAAAGGTGCATCGGCAAGGTTTTATCAGAAAATGAAGATGCCATGTACGCTTTTTTCCTGTTTGATATTGATAACTTTAAGCAGGCGAATGACCGGTTCGGCCATGTGTTTGGTGATATGGCCATCAAAGAGTTTACAGCAGTTATACGAGGGCATTTCCGTGAAAATGATATTTTGGGGCGGATCGGCGGCGATGAATTTGCGGCATTTCTTCCGGCAGAGAATTTAGAGACTGTGGAGGCAAAGGCAACGGAGATTTCTCTCAGTCTCAGCAGGACCTTCACAGACGGGGTGTCCAGCTGGAAGATGTCGGCCAGCATCGGTGTCGCTGTCGCTCCCAGGGACGGAAAGGATTTTGTCTCTCTGTATAAAAATGCGGATGCGGCTCTCTACGAGACAAAGCAGAGAGGAAAAAACGGATATACAATTTCCGGACGATTATAACCTGTATGGAAAAGGGAGTAAATCATGCTGTGATTTACTCCCTTATTTTAATGCTTTCTTTTGTTCAGAAGAGAAAGCGGAAATCGTTTCCTGGGAAGGGGCTTTAACTGGGCGGGCGCTGGTTTCCATCTGGCATAGAGAGTGTAATGCTCTGTGCTTCCATGGTGGATCGTGGTTACCTGTTTTCCTCCGAACGGGTCATCATACCATCCGAGAAAAGCAAGGCCCGGAAGTTCTTCCGGAGGATTCAGGATGAGATCAGGCGAATCTGCCGTATAAAAAACCGGGTTGGTGTTCTGGGATTCCAACAGGTTTTCACAGCGTATCCTGAAACGGACGGGAGCCAGAAGAACGAAAGTCCGGTCAGGATTTAAGCGGAATTCCCAGCCATTAAATCCACGGGAAGGCATTCGGAATTTTTCTGCGTCTGAAGGCTGAAGACCGAAATATTCGAATAAAGGGGCGCAGATGACAATTGGATCTCCTTTCGTATTTGGAGAAATATATTTGGAAGTCTCAAGACGGATACAGGCATTGGGATGAAGGGTGTTCTGCAGGTAGAGATGTGTATCCGCATCTTGGAGAAAAAAGCCGTCATATAAATTTTGTCCTCCCTCAAGAATAAGGGAACTGCCGTATTCAAGAGAGATGCCGACGCCTGCTTTCTTGGCAAGGTTCTGTGAAAGCCGTGTGGTGCCTCTTAAACTTACAATGCTGCCGGAGCCATGGGAGAGGATTCCGCCGCCGCATCCAAAACGAGCCGTATTGTCCTCGATGATACAGTCATATAGGTTTGCATCCGCAGGACCTTCTTTGGAATCAAGAAAGATTCCTCCGCCTGATCCTGCCTGATTTTGAATAAATTCTGCGGATGTCAGGGAAAGATTTTTTTCACCGGAAGAAGACTCAGACAGAAAGGCCAGCCCGCCGCCGGATTTTTCTGCGGTGTTTCGGGAAAAAGAAGTCTGTGACACATTGACATTTCCTCTGCCGGATGAACTCATGGCAATGCCGCCGCCGTCTGAAGAAGAAATATTTTCAGAAATTGTGCTGTCTGTAAGGTGAAAGGTAAATTCTCCGCTGCTTGCACTAAAAGCAATGCCGCCGCCGCAGGAAGCCGCCTGATTTTTCTTTATATCAGAATTCATCAGTGCCAGGCGGACAGATCTTTTTGAAGAGAAGTTTGTAAGGGAAATGCCTCCGCCCATTCCATTGGCTTTGTTACTGGAAATACAACATTCATTTAATGTAACTGAGGCCCCTTTTTTGGAAACCAGGCAGAGCCCTCCTCCATTTTCCTCTGCACTGTTTTCAGAGAGGACAGAGTCCTTTTCGATATCCAGCTGATCTTCTTCACTGCATCCAAAGAAGTAAATGCCTCCTCCGTAAGCGGAGGTGTTTCCGGAGATCTTCACATCACCTGACAATGTAAGGGAAGAAGGGACTCCCGTATCTTCACGGAAACCTGAAAAATTAATGCCGCCGCCGTATCCCAGGGCAATGTTATCAGTTATGGCAGCCGTGTCAGAAACGCTGAGGAAACTTCCCGCTTTTCTTTCAAAAGAGCGAAGGTAGATCCCGGCACCGTGGGCCGCAGTATTGCGGGTAATCAAAGCGCGTCCAAGGACTGCAAATTTATCATCGGGATGTTTGGCGGCAGCCATGACAGCGCCTCCGCAGAGTCTGGAGGAGCAGTCACAAATCTGCGAGTCTTCGGTCATCAGGAAATGGCTTGAAAGGGAACAGCTGCCTGAAAAATAAACGCCTCCCCCTTCTGTATAGGAATGGTTGTTCCGGAGAACTGCGCCGTGTTTCAGAATAAGTGTACCGCCAGAAACTAATATTAAGGAACGGTTCAGAGGATCTCTGACGGAATGAAGTTCTTTTTGACCGTCTAATACAATGTTTTGAAGAGTGAGGCTGCCTCCTTCTGAAACATGAAACATAGCAGAGGGAAAGGAAGCGTCTTTATAAAGGGTGACCGTACATTCTTCGGAGCGGCCGGTGAGTATCAAGGGAGTATGGACTCTGATTTGTCTGGTAACTGTGAAATCTGAAACTGCCTGTATGTGAGTTTCTTTGGATTCCACAGCGTTCAGCAGCTCGGTTTGATTGGAGACTGGAGTCAAAATATCACCTGCTTTTTTCAGTTCAATCTTATATTTAGTATATGCAGAATTAACAGGAAGGGGGAAAGATATGGGTTGATATAAAAATAATAAATAAATAGAAAAAGCGGCATCCAAACCTAATATTTTGGACGCCGCTTTTAAAAAAATTACTTAAAACATTTTATCCTGCGGGAACAGAGATTTTACATGATCTACTTCTTCCTGAGTGGCAGGTGCTGCAGGAACATAATACTCACGTTCTCTTGCAAGCTTATAAATTTCTTCCTGAGACATTTCACACTGGTTTCTCATCTGTTTTAATGTCTGCTTTAATTCCTGGTTTTCTGACTGTGCGATCATTCCGCCATACCTTGTCAGCTCTCCGTTTACGCCGGCAAGCGTATCGGCTACCATAGTCTTATCATCTAACATTCTGCTTCCTCCTTACTTAAGAAACTGCATTAATTTTTGTTTGCTGTCCATTGCTGACTGAGCGGATTGCTGAAAGAATTTTTTTAATGCGGGATCTGTTGCCTGGTCTGCATAAGCCTGCATTTTGCAGTGTGTGGTGTCAAAACCGCCGATTAAGTGACGAAGGTTCTGTAAATCTAACATAGATATATTTGCCATTGTAATGCCTCCTTTAAAATTTATTACCTCTTTAGTATCCCAAACAATTTTTATAGTATGCGAAATGAAAACAGCTGTATAAATTTGATTGATTTTGTAATAAAATTAAATTAAAAAATGAATTTAGACTGGAGGCATTAAATTGAATTATATATATCAGTGGGAAAAGGCGGAAACAGAAGATTTTTCAAAGATTTACGAATTGATGACGGAAGCATTTCCGCCGAGTGAAATAAGAAATGAAGAAGGTCAGAGAAATCTTCTGAGCCGTTCGGCGTATCAGCTTTATACAGTGAAACAGGACAACGAAATACACGGACTGCTGGGCGTGTGGGAATTTGACACTTTCATTTTTATTGAGCATTTTGCGGTTGATGCATCTTTAAGGGGAAATGGAATCGGGGGAATGCTCCTGAATGATTTTCTGAATCATATGGAAAAAACAGTGTTTTTGGAAGTAGAAGAGCCGGGAACAGACCTGGCAAGGAGAAGGATAGGATTTTACGAAAGAGCCGGGTTCTGTCTCAATGATTTTGATTACATACAGCCGGACCTCCAGCAGGGACAATCTTCTCTGCTGCTGAAAAACATGACATATCCTATGAAACTATCAAAAGAAGATTTTGAACGGATGAAACAGCAGATTTTTGAGACGGTATATCAAATAAAGGCTTAAAGATACGGTGTGCCCTATGGGTAAACCCTGCAGGTATAAGATTGATTCTTTCTTGTGATACTTTATAAGAGTAGATTTTTAAATTACAGTATATAGGAGGGAATGAATTTATGGAATCAGGAAAACCTCGTGTGTTTGGATACGTCAGAGTGTCTGCAAGAGACCAGAATATTGACCGGCAGATGATCGTGATGGAAAAGCTGAAAATACCCAAAAACAATCTGTTTATTGACAAGCTTTCAGGAAAGGATTTTAACCGGCCCAGCTATAAACGGATGGTAAGGAAGATGAGAGCGGGAGATGTGCTCTACATTAAATCGATTGACCGTCTGGGCAGGGATTATACTGAGATAATAGAGCAGTGGAGAATCCTCACGAAAAAAAAGAAGGCAGATATCGTCGTCGTAGACTTTCCGCTGCTGGATACAAGGAAAAAGGACAAGGATCTTACCGGTACTTTCATTGCGGATTTGGTTCTTCAGATTCTATCTTATGTTGCACAGACGGAGAGGGAGAATATCAAGCAGAGGCAAAAGGAAGGGATCACTGCCGCAAAAGCAAAAGGTGTTCGGTTCGGGCGTCCCGCAAAGGATGTACCGGAAGATTTTTTTGAAATCTATGAGATATGGAAGAAGAAAAAAATCAGTCTCAGAGAGGCATCAAGAAGGCTTCAGGTAGACCACAACACATTTAAAAAATGGGCTTCTCAGTTCACATGCTGAACTCTGCATTGGCAGCAGTGTGTGGTGAAAAATGTAGACTTTTTTCCACGGTCTGAAAAATACATAAAGTTCTTTCAATAAAGCCCTGTTTTCCGCGGCTTCCGCTTTTGCAACAAATTATAGCATATGCTTGGAAAAAAGTCTGCTTTAATCACCAGGCGTACTTTACGCAGAAAAGTGCAGGGAGATATAGAGGATGGGAGGATATAGAAAATGGCAGAACAGGGACTGTTGGATTTTTTAGCAGAGAAGAGCAGATGTGCATATCTTTCGGAACTCAGAGACAGGCAGAAAGACAGAGAAATAAGCCGGATTTTGAAGAAAATTAATGCGGAAAGCTTCAGTACAAAAGACTGGCAGGATGCATTGGAGTATTTTACAGATGTAAGAGAAGAGATTCAGGATAAAAAAAGTGCAAAAGCGTATCTGGAAGCTTATTTTTCAGGAAAATACAGTAAATAACTTCACAATTTTATATTTCTGCATAATATAAAAGAAAAAGGAACTGTATAAGCATGAGCTTTTGTGAAAATATATGGGATTCGGATCAGGGAGAAACAATCAAGATCCAGGGCGGAACCATTGAAAATATTATGCACTCAGCTGACGCAGATTACGTTAAAACAGTGTGCAGGCTTCAGAAAGACAGCAGAATTCAGTCCGTTGTCGTTATGATTGTGGATGAGCATACATTGATCCACTGCAGCGACGGGAAAAGAATTACTTCCAGGGATCTGAAGGAAGGCATGACGGTGGATGCCTGGATCTCAAAGGCTATGACAAAAAGTATTCCGTCTCAGGCCAGGGCATACAGGATTATTGTGAAAAGCAGTCCCTGCGGGACTGCGGTTACGGACGGGAGAGTGGCAGGGATTGATCTGCACAACGGTTTTTTGTATACAGGAATACCCGGAAAACCGGAAAGCCAGATCCGTTTTGTAGTCACAGAGAACACTCCGATTCTGGACCGCCGGGGAAGCAGGATACGGCTTAGAGATTTAAAACAGGGCGACCGGGTACGGGTAGAACATGCTGATTTTATGACTGCAAGCATTCCGCCCCAGACAACCGCGTTTGCGATAAAAAAATATTAGCAAATACTAAGAAGCAGACAGGATTTTACTGTCTGTTTCTTCTTTTTTCGGGCAAAAATCAAGGATCAGTGTTATAATAAAAAAGCTATGGAAAGGAGGCCCGGGGTATGAGAACAAGAAAAGAAGTAATTGAATTTTGTATGTCTCTGAAGCAGGTTTATGAAGACTATCCGTTTCAGGACAGTAACTGGACGCTGATGAGACATGAAACGAATAAAAAGACATTTGCTTTTATTTTTGAACGGGACGGACATATCTGGGTCAATATAAAGTGTGATCCGGAATGGATCTTAGTATGGAGAGAGACTTATGATTCTGTTGTGCCGGCTTATCATATGAATAAAAAGCATTGGAATTCTATCATTCTTGACGGCTCAGTGCCGGATGAGGATATCAAACGCATGATCGGGGAGAGCTACGATTTGATTCGGGCGGGCATAAGGAGGCAGAAATGAATACGAGAGAAGC
The DNA here is from genome assembly GCF_000432215.1 of Anaerostipes sp. CAG:276. Lineage (NCBI taxonomy): Bacteria > Bacillati > Bacillota > Clostridia > Lachnospirales > Lachnospiraceae > Anaerostipes > Anaerostipes sp. CAG:276. Next base: position 36,917 of record NZ_FR889200.1, on the reverse strand, counting down.
AATCAATATAAGATGTTCCAGGAGGACGTACCTTCCGGAATATCTAAGGGAAAAAGATGCGAAACCATTGTTTCAGATGATCCGGGAAATCAATAAGGAACAAGGGCTTCATCTGCAGCTCATCACAGATGAGGGCAACATTTCCAAGATTAAAATGAGCTACGGCATGTTTAAAAACGTGCATGGATTTATAGCAATGGCCGGAAGAAAAGACGATCCGCATTTAAAAGAAAAGCTGGGTTATTACGGTGAGAAGCTGGTCCTTCTGGCTACCACAGCCGGGCTCGGCACATGCTGGGTGGGCGGTACATATAAGAAGGACAGCTGTGTGTGCGGCTTAGAACAGGGAGAGAGCCTTGAGGCGGTCATTACGGTTGGATATGTAGAGGCGGATAAGAGGACGAAAGAAAAGATGATATCTTCTTTCGTAAAGAAAAAAGGAAAAAAAGCAGACCAGATGCTAAGGGCGGAAGAGCAGGTTCCGGACTGGATCATGCAGGGGATGGAAGCGGTTGAGAAGGCGCCGTCTGCCCTGAATGCACAGCCGGTGGAATTTCAGTGGAAGGATGGAAAGCTCACGGCCCATGTTACGATTAAAAACGGATTTGAAGAGATCGATATGGGGATCGCAAAGCTTCATTTTGAACTGGGAACAGAAAAAGCAGGATACTGGGAACTGGGAAACGGAGCAGAATTCCGATATTTATAGAAAATAAAAACAGGATGGATGATCGATGAGCGAGACAAAATTTTCAACACTGTGCTATATAGAAAAAGATGAGAAATATTTAATGCTTCACCGGACCGTGAAAAAGAACGATGTTAATAAGGACAAGTGGATCGGCGTGGGAGGACATTTTGAGTATGGGGAAAGCCCGGAGGACTGTCTGTTAAGAGAGGTAAAGGAAGAGACGGGACTCAAGCTTACATCCTGGAAGTTCAGGGGAATCCTTACGTTTCTCTGTGACGACTGGCCGATGGAATATATCAGCCTTTTTACGGCAGACGAATTTGAAGGAGAGATAACCGCCTGCAATGAAGGTGTCTTAGAATGGGTGGACAAGAAAGATATTCTGAGCTTGAACCTTTGGGAAGGGGATAAGATCTTCTTTAAGCTGCTGGCTGAGAATGAACCTTTCTTTTCGCTGAAGCTTGTCTACCGGGGAGACTGTCTTCGGCAGGCTTGTCTGAATGGCAAAGACATGGAGCTCTTTGATATATTGACTCCGGACGGAAAACCCACAGGGATCGTAAAGGAACGATCGATTGTGCATACGGGCGGTGATCTCCACGGGACTTCCCATATCTGGCTGGTGCGCAGGAAACAACACGGCTTCGATGTTCTGCTGCAAAAGCGCAGCAAAGAAAAGGATGCTTTTCCGGGGTGCTATGATGTGTCATCGGCAGGCCACATGGCAGTAGGGGATGATTACCTTCACACCGCGGTGCGGGAACTTTCCGAAGAACTGGGAGTAACGGCAGAGCCGGAAGATTTTAAGTTTATAGGGATGAGGGACTCCGTCGTAAAGGATACTTTTCACGGAAAGCCGTTCCACAATCATGAGCTGAGTGCAGTTTACGTATATGAGACAGATCTTTCCGAAGAAAAGTTCCGGCTGCAGAAGGAAGAAGTAGATTCGGTTCTCTGGATGGATTTTCGGGAATTTGAAGAAAAAGCCCGAAACGGCGGGATCCGGCACTGTATTTTTGCAGATGAAATCAAGATGCTCGGAGAGTTCATGGGGTGTAAATAATAAGAGGAGCGATACTGACAATGGATGAGTCAGTTCCGCTCCTTTTATTATGCTATTTTATCAGCTTTTTGATCTGTGCCTCCAGGGCACTCTCTTCCATAGCGCCCCTGGCTCCGGAGACAATTTCTCCGTCCCGGTTGATAAAGTAGGTTGTGGGGAGAGATTCTGCCTGATAGTTATAGGCAGCTTCCTGTTCCGTGTCATAGTAAACAGGGAATGTATATCCCTGCTCTTTGATAAAGGAGGACGCTTTTTTCTTTGTCTCCCTTGCCCCATCGGTCATGTTGACCATGACAAAATCGACTTTGCCGGAATATTTCTTATACATGGCCTCAAACCCGGGCATCTCCTGTTTGCACGGCGGACACCAGCTGGCCCAAAAATTTAACACAATTGGTTTTTTGCCGGTCAGAGAAAAGAAGTTTATCGGCTTTCCGCCGGCATCCTCTGCGTTGAAGTCCGGGGCAGTGACAGCTTCCTGTTCTTCTGTATCATTTACGGAAGATGTTTCTTCGGATGCAGTATCTGCCTTATATTTTTTGCTCAGGTTCTGGTAGAGAACAAAAGCTCCTGCTAAAAGTGCGATGAGTATGACAAGAATCCCTATCAGTTTTGTTTGTTGTTTCATAGATCCCTCCTAAAATGTCAAGATTGATAAAAAGCGGTCCATCATTCCCAACATCATCATAAGCCCCACGATAATCAGCAGAATTCCTGATACTTTTGTGATGATGCCATAGTGCGATTTGATCCAGCCGAAAGCCCCCATCAGACGCTCAATGAGCACGGCGCTGAGAATGAACGGGATGCCGAGGCCCATGGAGTAGAGAAACAGCATGAGGATGCCTTCTGCCATGGAGCCCTGCTGTGACGCCATCATCAGTGCAGAGCCAAGGAATGCCCCTACACATGGGGTCCAGCCAATGGAAAAAACAATTCCAAATAAGAAAGATGATGCAAGGGTATGTTTTTTCACTTCCATAGAACTGCGTTTTGTCCTGTTTAAAAAGCTTATGTTAAGCGCTCCGGTAAAATTCAGACCAAAGATGATGACGATCAGTCCGGTGATTATGTTGACAATCATTTTATGTGAGGTGAGCAGCCCTCCGAGAGTTCCCGCGAAGGCACCCAGAAGGATAAAAACCAGGGTAAATCCCGCAACAAACGTTATGGCATTAGGCAAGGCTTTGTGTCTTGGGCGGTCTGTTGTCTCTCCCGCAAAATAAGAAATATAGATAGGGAGCATCGGCAGCAGACAGGGTGATATAAAGGTTACGATACCTTCTAAAAATGAAATTAAATACTGCATAAAGTCTCCTAGATGTTAAATAAGTCGTTGAGTGCCTCGCTCATGGTCGGATGGGTGTAGATTGTATCTCTCAGCACAGTATATGGAAGATGTACATCCATAGCGAGTTTGATCAGGTTGATCATTTCGTGAGATTCGGCACAGAACAGATGAGCGCCTAAAATCTCGTTTGTCTTCGTATCAATCACGGCTTTTAAAAGCCCGGTTTTTTGTCCGAGGACATTTGCCTTTGGGATGGCAGCAGCGGGAAGTTTCGCAATTTTATATTCATAACCCTGCTCAGCGGCCTCGGTCTCGCTCAGTCCCACTCTGGAAAACGGAGGATCTAAAAAGACACTGTACGGTACGGCGCCGCGGTTCTTTATGGTTCGTTTTTTATCTCCCAGAACCTGTGATTTTACAATGCGGAAATCATCCAGGGAAATGTAAGTGAACTGAAGTCCTCCGACTACGTCGCCCATTGCATAGATGCCCGGAACATTTGTCTCAAGAAATTCGTCTGTTTTGACTGCACTGCGGGGAGTCAATTCCACACCGGCAGCGTCAAGGTTCAGATCATTTACGTTGGGGCGGCGTCCAGTGGCGATAAGAACGGCGTCCGCTGAAATTTTTTCACCGCCCTCCGGCGTTTCCACAGACACAACCGTTTCAGTCTCTTCATCACGGACGGAATTTATTTTTGTGGAGAGCAGAAGTCTTACTCCGCGTTCTTTCAAGCTTTCTGCGACAGCATCGGCAATATCCCGGTCTTCTCTCGGAAGAAATACTTCCCCGTCCTGGATGACAGTAACTTTAGAGCCGAAGTTGGTGTAGATAGAAGCAAACTCCATGCCGATATAGCCGCCGCCGATGATGACAAGACGCTTTGGCAGTTCCTCCAAAGAAAGTATAGTCTCACTGATATATGCCCGGCGGCTGTCTGAGAGACCCTCGATCAGAGGGACAAACGGGCGGGCTCCCGTATTGATAAAAATCTGATCTGCTTCCAATTCCAGTGTTTCACCCTGTAAAGCCACGGCCACATGCCTGCTGTCCAGAAAGGAAGCAGTTCCGTTATAAACATCTGCATTCTCAAGGTCTGCGACCTTGTGATAGTTTTTATCTCTTAATGCAGCTGTCAGCCTTGTCTTTTTTTCAACAGCCTTCCGGTACAGCTTTGCCTTTTCTTCAAAAGAAGAATCAAGCTTTGCAGAAAAAGCTGCGCTCGTCACAAATGATTTGGATGGGATACATCCAACATTGATGCAGGTTCCTCCGTACATGTCAGCATCCTTTTCAATAAGAGCGACGTTCTTTCCGTTTGCTGCAAGCGTGCCTGCCAAAGTTTTTCCGCCTTTTCCGAAACCAATGATCACTGCGTCATATTTTTTCATTTTCATTCTCCTTTACTGTGGATGAACCGAAGATCTTTTGATCGATGGTTTGAATGGTTACTTGTTTCAAATAATCTTTGCATAACTGATCCAGTGTGCCGTAAATATCATCCATAATGCCTGCCATGCCGGAAGCCACCAGACAGGGCAGATCGCTGCCGCCGCTCCGCCAGGAAGAAGAGACAAAGGGAACATCCAGGGCACTGCTGACATCATAAAGAGTTACTTTGGATGGGTCCAGGTCAAACAGATATCCTCCCACCACCCCTTCTTTTGTAGAAATCAGCCCCTTTTTCTTGAGTTTTCCCATGATCTTTCGGACTCTGGCCGGGTTCGTACAGATATTGGCGGCCAGCTTGTCGCTGGATACGCTTTCTCTTTTATGGTTTAAAAAAACGAGTGCGTGGACTGCTATCGTAAATTCGCTGTTCATCGGCTGATCTCCCCTCTGTCTTTTCGGATGTGTAATATTTTGAGTTACAGTTTATATTGTAATCATAGCAGTTACAGTTCTGAGTGTCAAGAAGAAAATATGGAATCTCCCCGAAAACCGTGGTACAATGAAGCCAGTGAAAGAACCAGTGGTAATGAATCTGACAGGGAGACTGCTTATGATATTGAGTGTCAGCAGAAGGACCGATGTTCCGGCTTTTTATGGAGAATGGTTCATCAACCGGCTTCGGGATGGTTTTGTTCTCGTGAGGAATCCGGTGAATCCAAAACAAGTCAGCAAAATTCTGCTTTCCAGAGAAAACATTGACTGTATCGTGTTCTGGACAAAGAATCCTGAAAATTTTATGAAGTATTTAGGAGAGCTTTATGAGTATCCATTTTATTTTCAATTTACACTCAATGGATACGGAAAGGATATAGAACCGGGAATGCCCGATAAGAAAAAAGAATTGATTCCCCTGTTTCAGGAGCTGTCCGAAAAGATCGGGAATGAACGGGTTATATGGCGCTATGATCCTGTGCTGATCAGCAAAGATTATTCTATAGAATGGCATATTCATACGTTTGAATCCATGGCAGAAGCCCTGGAGGGATATACAAAACAGGCGGTGATCAGTTTTTTAGATATGTACCGGAAAATAAGCAGACGGATGACACAGGAGGGAATACGCCGGCCCACCGAAGAAGAAGTCTTTCAATTTGCTCAGAGAGCAGGGACCTCCGCGGGAAATCATGGTATGACTGCGGTGACCTGTGCGGAGCACTATGACCTTTCCGGCTTCGGCATCAGACCGGGCAGCTGTATCGACAGAGTACTTGTGGAAAAGCTTATTGGAATGAAGATTTCTGTGGATAAAGATAAAAATCAAAGGCCGGAGTGTGGATGCGCAGAGAGTATTGATATCGGAAGTTATGATACCTGTCCGGCAGGCTGTCTGTACTGTTATGCCGGCCACAGCAGAGAATTTGTAAATCAAACTGCGGCACAGTACCGGCCGGAGGCTCTGATGTTATGCGGAAAGACGGATCAGTTCGATAAGATAACGGAAAGAAAAGCCGAGTCCTGCGTCATTACACAGCTGAGTTTTTTTGAGGGAAGCACTGGCGGACAAATGAGGTGAGTTTCATGGATGCATCGGAAAAAACAAAATACAAACTGGCAGGTGCCGTCAGGGAACTGATGGTTTTTACGCCTGTGGACCGGATCACGGTAAAACAGATCGTAGAGCGGTGTGATGTGACAAGACAGACATTTTACAGGAATTTTAAGGACAAGTATGATTTGATCAACTGGTATTTTGATAAACTTGCCATCGTATCTTTCCGACAGATGGGTGTGAGCCTTACACTCAGGGAAGGACTGATCAAGAAGTTTGAATTTATCAAAGGAGAGCGCTGCTTCTTCACGGCGGCCTTTAAATCAGAGGATCATAACTCACTGCTCCAGCATGATTTTGATTTTATCTATGAATTTTACAAGGATATTATAAAAAAGAAATATCAGAAAGAGATCCCGCCGGATATCAAATTCCTTTTGGAAATGTACTGCCGGGGATCGATCGCCATGACGGTTCAGTGGGTAACCGGCGGAATGAAGCGGAGCACGGAAGACATGGCAGAGCTTCTGGTCAGGGCTCTGCCTCCGGAACTTGCAGAACTTTTGAATGACTTTAAAAAGTGACACTTTTAGGGAAGTGTCACTTTTTTGACATTATGGGAAATGTGTCACTTGTCCGCCTGTTCCGCCCGGAGGTAAACTGATAATGAAAGAATCACGATAAATCAAAGGTATCTTAAGGAGGTTGTTATGGCAAAGCGTATTGTATTGAATGAAACGTCCTATCACGGAAAAGGTGCAGTCCGGGAAATCGCAGCAGAAGTCGGAGCAAGAGGCTTCAAAAAGGCATTCATCTGTTCGGACCCTGACCTGGTAAAGTTCGGCGTTACAAAGAAAGTAACAGACGTGTTGGATGAGGCGGGATGCGAATATGAGGTTTACTCCAACATTAAACCAAATCCTACGATCGAAAACGTTCAGACAGGTGTGGCTGCATTTAAGGAGTCAGGTGCAGATTATCTGATCGCCATTGGAGGCGGATCGTCTATGGATACTTCCAAGGCTGTCGGAATCATCATTGCAAATCCGGAATTTGAAGATGTGCGGAGTCTGGAAGGCGTGGCGCCAACTAAGAATCCGTCTGTTCCAATCATCGCAGTTCCGACGACCGCGGGAACCGCAGCTGAGGTTACGATCAACTATGTCATCACAGATGTGGAAAAGAGACGCAAATTCGTCTGTGTAGACACCCATGATATCCCGGTCATTGCCGTCATCGATCCGGATATGATGTCCTCTATGCCGAAGGGCCTGACTGCCGCAACCGGAATGGATGCCCTTACCCATGCGATCGAAGGATATACTACAAAAGATGCATGGGAAATGACAGACATGTTTCATCTGAAAGCGATTGAACTGATCGCACAGAATCTGCGGGGTGCAGTGGAAAATACAGAAGAGGGCAGAGAGGGAATGGCTCTCGGACAGTATGTGGCAGGAATGGGATTCTCAAATGTAGGACTGGGAATCGTACACTCCATGGCTCATTCACTGGGAGCAGTCTATGATACACCGCACGGTGTTGCAAATGCCATTCTTCTTCCGGCTGTCATGGAATACAACGCTGATGCCACAGGGGATAAATATAAGTACATCGCCAAGGCCATGGGTGTGGAAGGCACAGAAGATATGAGTCAGGAAGAATATAGGAAGGCTGCCGTGGACGCGGTGAGACAGCTCTCCATCGATGTGGGAATTCCACAGGATCTGAAAGAAATCGTCAAAGAAGAGGACATTCAGTTCCTTTCAGAGTCAGCGGCCGCAGATGCGTGTGCACCTGGAAATCCAAAGGATGCAAGTTTAGAAGATATTATTGCAATCTATAAATCTTTGCTGTAAGAATTTACGCAAACGAAATGAAAGGACTGGCACACGGAAAAAGTGCGCCAGTCCTTTTTGCAGGATTATTTGCCGTTTTGAAGTTTATCAAAGAAATCTTTTGTCTTCAGAGAAAAAGAACATTTTTCTACCTCGGCATTTGTCAGAAAATCTGTATAAACCCCGTAGACACCGAGTTTCATATATTCTTTGGCTTCATATACACTGTTGACAGTATGTGTGAAAGAATACAGGCCTGCGTCACTTAGAAGCTTCATCCGGTAATCATTGACACTGCTCACAGGGACAGTGACAGCTTCAATGCCGTTGGCAGTGCAGAACCTGATCATTTTGCTGAACGCCACATCCGTCTGCTGATAAGTGGTATAAAGGAAGTGACGGAACGGATGAACCTGTTTTATGGCGTGATACATTGGCTGATTGTAAATCTGTACGATTAACCGGTCCAGAAGGTATTCTTTCTTCATTTCTTTTGCTGTCTTTACAATGACAGAGAAATCATTTTTTGCGGCTGCGGCATCACTGTCTTTGGTGTCTGTTATAATATATGTATCGGGATATTTGTCCATCAGTTCAAAGAGTTCTTTCAATGAGACAGAAGTGTATTTGCCGTACAGCTTAATATTTTTAAACTTTGCATAGGAAACAGGTTTGCCGCCCTTGCTCTTCGGATCACTCAGGTCTTTTCCCCAATAATGCCTTGCGACCATGACATGATCCGTAGTCTGCATCAGGTCAGCTTCAAAAACCCTGAAACCGTTTTGATAGGAATTTAAAAACGCATCTTTGGAGTTCGTATACTCCTTACCATCGATCTCTCCAAGAGCATGTGCAACCGCACGGTAGTCATACCACTGCTTTGACTCCTTCTTTGTCTGTGCGGAAGCTTTTTTATGATCAGACTGCTGTTTGACTTCATTTGCGGCATTCACATTTTGCTGCCGGCCCTGATAAAAACGGAACCCAGAAAAGAGTATGCTTCCAAGAAGGGCAAGAAAAGCAAGGCGCAGGGTGACCCGTTCAAATACTGCTCGGATATATTTAGGCTGATGTTTTGCTTTTTTAACGGCATTTTTGATGGATTTTGTTTTTATCTTTTTATTGTTCAGCATGAAACCTTCCTTTGTAAAAAAGACGTAATATAATTGTAACAATTATGTTAAAAATCATTATAACATAGGAAGACCAAAAAATCAAAAGCATATCAGCAGTCTGTGTGACAAAGTTTTAACATTCAACGGTGGATTTTGAAAGGAACTTCATGGTATAGTAAATGTATTGACGCTGGTTAACTTTTCAAATGATTCATAAGAATCAAAGGATTCAAGGAGGAAATTACTATGGCAAGTATCATTGCAAGTCCAAGCCGTTATATCCAGGGAAAAGGTGAGATGGAAAACCTTTGTACATATGCGGAAAACTACGGAACCAACCTTTTTGTTCTGACAAGTCCGTCAGGAAGAAAAAGAGTGGAGCCTTTCATCGCAAAAGGACAAAAAGATGCCAAGATTACATATGAGGCTTTTAACGGCGAGTGCTGTATGACAGAGATCAATCGTGTCATGGACATGTGTGAAAAGGCAGGAAGCGAAGTCATCGTGGGAATCGGCGGAGGAAAGATCCATGATACCGCAAAGGCAGTGGCTTATTACATGAAAAAGCCAGTCATCATTGTGCCGACCATTGCATCTACCGATGCGCCGTGCAGTGCACTGTCTGTGATCTATACGGATGACGGTGTATTTGAAAAGTACCTGTTTCTGCCGGCAAGCCCGAACATGGTGCTGGTGGACACCGATATTGTCAGCAAAGCTCCGGAACGCCTTTTAGTAGCCGGTATGGGAGATGCTCTGGCAACTTACTTTGAAGCGAGAGCCTGTCAGCAGTCTGACGCATCCAACTGTGTGGGAGGAAAGATCACACGCGCGGCCATGGCACTGGCTGAACTTTGCTATGAAACTTTGATTGATGAGGGGATTGACGCGAAACTTGCTGTCCGTGAAAATATCTGCACGAAGGCAGTAGAACATATCATAGAGGCAAATACTTATCTTTCAGGAATCGGATTTGAGAGCGGCGGTCTGGCAGGGGCACATGCCATCCATAACGGCTTGACAGCAATTCCGGAAACCCATGAATTATACCACGGAGAAAAAGTAGCCTTCGGAACGCTGGTACAGCTGGTTCTGGAAGGAGCGGATCAGGATGAGATTCAGGAAGTCCTCGGATTCTGTCAGGAAGCAGAACTCCCGACTACCCTTGCAGATTTGGGAATCAAGGAAGTAAAAGAAGAACAGATCATGGAAGTAGCACGCCTCGCATGCTCTCCGGACGACACTCTCGGCAACATGCCGTTTGAAGTGACACCGGAGGACGTATATGCGGCGATCATTGCGGCGGACGCACTGGGAAGATACTATTAAGATTCCTGTCTGCGGCACAGATGTCTTCCTGTGAGGAAGCAGACGGCACATAACAGAATAAGGACTACGGCCATCAAAAGGGCGCAGTGAAGAAAAAAGGCATCCGGCAGGATGGTGATGACAGGGTCGAAAGCCTCATCGAAGATCCAGTAATCATTGGAGAAGGCCAGCTCGTGAAATGTCACGAAGGACTTGTCCCATCCGGCCGCCCAGACGAGAACTCCCAGAAGGAGCGGAAGCACGGCGGCAGAGACGGATGCCCTTTTTAAGAAACGGAAATCCTTTTTTTCCCGCTTCCATAAAAGGCCTGCAGGGATTATGATAAATGAGATGATACAGGCGTATTGGAGACCGGAGAAAATACGCTTCACATCCTGAAAGTGAATCCTTCCTTCCTCAGACATGGGAAGAGAGGGAAACTTCAGGTCTTTTTTATAAAATACTGAATTATAGTCAATGAGCCGGTCATAGTTTTCTCTGATCTGTTGTTCAGAGAGTCCGGATTCCCGGCTGATATGAAGAAGTTTTATATCGGCGTAGTAAAGAGGCCGGAAATTCAGTGTAAATATGACCGAAAATGATATCAGGAATATAGATAAAGAAACCGTAAGCAGAAATTGTTTCATGATGCACCGCCTTTCATGAAACCCATTATAACACAAGGAAGTACCATGATAGCGATTATTTCACCTGCAAAAAACATGAAAGTCAGGAAAGAAAAACAGCGAAGGCTGACACATCCTGTGTTTTCAGAAAAGACAGGACAGATTTATGAAGAATTGAAAAAACTGAAGCCGTGGGAGATCGAATCTTTGATGAAGGTAAATGAAAAGATCGCCCTTCAGGCTTTTTTAGATATACAAAATTTTGAGAACGGGGACGGCAGTGCTGCTCTCATGACTTATGACGGCCTTGTATTCCAGAACGTGGGCGCAGGAGATTTTACCGGATGGGATATGAAATATGCCCAGAGGCATGTGAGAATCTTAAGTGGACTGTATGGGGTGCTGAAACCTTTGGATGCGATTCATCCGTACCGTCTGGAGATGGGCTGCAAAGTAAAAACAGCAGGACAGGGTCTGTATCAATTTTGGGGAGATGCGATTTATAAGGAACTTTATAAGGAACAGGATCTGATCCTGAATCTGGCTTCTGAAGAGTATGCCAAAACCGTGAGAAAATATCTGGATGGGCCGGACCGTTTTGTGGATGTGGAGTTTCTCACCATGAGAAACGGAAAGCTCCGGACCATCGTGGCATGGGCCAAGATGGCCAGAGGTCAGATGATCCGCCATATTGTAAAGAACAGGATAGACCGGCCGGAGGATATCAAAGAGTTTGACTGGGACGGATATGAGTTTGAACCTTCCCTGTCTTCGGAATCCAAGTATGTATTTATCCTGCGGGAGACAAAGTTTTAGTTGACGATCAGGAATCCAAGGTTTAACAGCGCCGCAAACAGGCACCAGATAATGTACGGGATCAGAAGTAAAGCAGATTTTTTGCTGTACTTTCGGAATACATAGAACATCAGTGCATTGAGCAGGTTTAGAGCCAGGATCCAGACAAAAGAGAAAAAAACCAGCCCGTATTCAAAGAAAATGATGGGCCAGAAGAACAGAAAGAAGGACACGGCGAGAAAAAGCTTGATTCCCTGTTTTTTCTCCTGTTCTGTGATGTCCGAGGTCAGCAGGGTGTAAAGGCTCAGTCCGAGCAAAATATCGAGGATCAGCCATACGACGGAAAAGATCCACGGGGCAGGAACGAATGGAGGCTTATTCAGCTGACGGAAGACCTCATCCATCCGGGGTGTCAGGAGTCTGGAGAGCAGACTGACTAAAATGGGAAAAATGATGCAGAGTTTTAAAAGCTGCTTCTTTGATAATTGTTTCATAACACACACCTGGGGCTTTTTACATAGTCTATGCTGCAAGGGTTGTATATCTTGACAAAAAAAGATATTATAATGGGAAAAGGAGTGATATGAAATGGAATTAAAGTGTCCTAAAATATATAGAGACGGAAAATATCTGGCTTACGGCGGCAATCAGGAATGGTTCCCGGGCACGTTCCAGCGGCGTGCGGGATGCGGAAGCGTCACCGGCACGAATATCGCCGTCTGTGAAGGCTTATTTTCGCAAGAAGTAGAAAACTCAGAGTCCATACCCTATGAATCATATCTAGAACTCATGGAGGGCATGTATCAGTATATGACGCCCGGTTTCATGGGCTATCCGCTGATCGGAAAATTTAAGAAGGACTTTTTAAGCTTTGCATCCGGCAGAGGGAAAGACCTGAAGGCTAAAAGTATGTTTCTGCCCAGAGATAAACAGGGATGCCTGGAATTTATCAGGGAAGGGCTGTATCACGGACACCCTGTGGCGCTGCTGATCTGGCGGCATTCCAGGAAGGAATTCAGGGAAGACAACTGGCACTGGGTGACCATCACAGGATATGAAGAGGAACGGGAGATTTTGATCTGGTCCAACTGCGGGGAACGGGAAGAGATCCCTGTGAAAGTCTTGCTGGATGACTCGGCTAGATATTATATCGGACTGATCCGTTTTGAAGAAAAGAATTAAAGAGTTCCGATTTTTACAATTCATATGAAGAGAAAGAGAGTAAGCTGTAACCCATCAGCAGGAAACAAAGTAAATAAGAGAGATGGGAACAAAGGCGTTCACCGGAGATATATCCGGCGGACGCCTTTCTTTTATAAAAAGGAGTGATATGTATGGAGAGAACAAAAAAATTGGGACTCGGAAGTGCGATATCCGTCTGTGTGGTATTGATCGTAGCCACCAGCTGTCTGCTTTCCCTCGGGCAGGGCATGGGTCTTGCAGGCAAAAATTTTATTATCGCACTGTTTGTCGTACTGATACTGAACGGGTTTTTGGCTTTAAGTTTTTCAGAGCTGCATTCCATGATGCCGAAAGCAGAAGGGGGCCTGGGACAGTACACTTTGGTGGGTTTAGGACCGGTGGCATCTATGGTATCTACGTTATCCGCTTATGTGATCGTTGATATTTTATCCGGTTCCGTAGAAATCGCCATGTGCGGAACGGTGCTGAATCAGATTTTTCTTCCCCAGATTCCGGCACCGGTGATCAGTGTGATCGTATTGGGGGTTCTGTCCTATGTAAACTATAAAGGAGTTGATTTTTTTGCCCGAATCCAGAATATTGTCGTATTCCTTCTGCTGGCATCTTTTCTGCTCATGGGTATCATAAGTTTTTTCCATCTGGGTACCGGCGAGATAGTGACGGCTGCACAGCAGACGAAGCCTCAGATTACCGGTATCAAAGGATCTAAAGAACCCTAAAAGAGATGTACTTTTGGCTATGATTATTGGCATTGTCGTCCTGTTCGGAGTGCAGGCACTGCTCGGTGTGGGAATGACACAGTATGTCACACTGCAGGAACTGGCAGCAAAGATTATCCTTACGCTAGTATTATATATAGGCACCAGGCTGAAGGCTTCCCCAATGATCGGAAAGCCGGGAGATTACTTTTTCGGCATCCGGTTTATGCCGGGAAAGGTGATACTGCCTGACACGGTGAATCCGAATGAACTGGTCGAAGGGGAAGCAGCGCTGATGGAATTTATGAGGGCAGAGCAAGTATTTGACAAGATCATTCAAAGCCGTGACTTCCGGGCACAGATACAGGTTTTTTTAAATTTTTATGTGAACTGTAATCAGGAAAAGCTGGAGCACTTAGAAGACAGAAATCTTGGAAATTACCTGATTGATGAGATCACCAGGCGGGCCGGAAATGTAAAGATTGAAGAACTGGGTGAATTGACAGGGTATTCTGTCCGTTATGTAAATAAAGTGTTTAAAGAAAATATGGGAATTTCACCGAAAACGTATTGTAAGATCGCCCGGTTTCAGACCGTTTTAAACAGCCTGAAATGGGAAGAGGACGAAAAGGACCTGCTGGCCATTGCCATGAATGCCGGATATTATGACCAGTCCCATATGATGAAAGACTTTCGAAAATATACGAATATGACGCCGGTGCGGTATATCAAGAGTTTGGAGGAAGCGGAATATAAAAACAGGCTGATTATTTTAGGGTGAGTATTAAAAAGAGCTGATGCATAAAAATCATCAACTCTTATCTTATATGTATCTTTATTGTTCTCTAAAACACAATTTACCGTCTTTCGGGTCTTCCACGATTGCAAGAGATTCTAAATGTACGCCCTTATCCCTAATAATCTGTCCGCCGTCTTGGAAGCCTTTCTCGATCACGATACCGCAGCCGATCAGGTTAGCGCCGGAGCCGTTGACAAGATCGATTAATCCGTTTAATGCCTGTCCATTGGCAAGGAAGTCATCGATGATTAGAATATTGTCATTCGGGGACAGGAACTTTTTTTCTACAAAAATATCAAATTCCAGCCCTTTGGTATAAGAAATTACCTTAGAGGTCAGCAGGTCTCCGTCCAGATTCTTGGACATGGATTTCTTTGCAAATACAACCGGGATATTGTCAAAATACTGTGCGGCAATCGTCGCGATCCCAATCCCTGAGGCTTCAATGGTCAAGATTCTGGTGATATTTTCCGGAAACAGTCTTCTGAATTCTTTTCCTATTTCCTGAAGCAGCCCGATGTCCATCTGGTGGTTTAAGAAACTGTCAACTTTGAGGATTCCCCCATCCTTTAATACGCCGTCTTTTAAAATGCGCTCCTCTAATAATTTCATAAAATTCTCCATTTCATTCGACTTTTTTATCATTCTAGCACCAAAAGCTGTCAAAATCAATGAGATCAGGGAAGAATTGAGTTGTAAAAACACCATGCCTACCTTATAATATATAGGAATATAGGTTATTTTATAAAGATATATAGGAATATAGGAGGAACGCCCGTGAACCACGAGAAATTTCTTGTCCTTGATTTCGGGGGACAGTACAATCAGTTAATTGCAAGGAGAGTCAGAGAATGCAGCGTTTACTGCGAAATCAAACCTTACACTGCCTCACTTGAAGAAATAAAAGAATACAATCCAAAAGGAATCATTTTCACCGGAGGGCCAAACAGCGTTTACGGAGAAGGTTCCGCCACATACGAAAAAGAAATATTTGAACTGGGAATCCCGATCCTGGGTATCTGCTATGGTTCCCAGCTGATGGCCCATGTCCTCGGCGGCAAGGTGGAGACCGCCCCTGTCAGCGAGTACGGGCACACAGAAGTGGATCTGGACAATTCATCCAAGCTCTTTGACGGTGTGGGCGATAAAACAGTCTGCTGGATGAGCCATACCGACTATATCGCCGAAGCACCGGAAGGTTTCAAGATTACCGCGACAACCCCGGTATGTCCGGTGGCTGCTATGGAAAATGCGGACAAGAAGCTTTACGCAACCCAGTTTCATCCTGAAGTTATGCATACAGAACAGGGCAAAGAAATGATCTATAATTTCTTATACAAAGTATGCGGCTGCAAAGGTGACTGGAACATGGATTCTTTCGTGGATGATATGATTAAATCTATCCGTGAAAAAGTTGGAGACGGAAAAGTGCTCTGTGCACTGTCCGGAGGCGTGGACTCCTCTGTGGCAGCCGTTATGCTGGCGAAAGCAGTCGGAAAGCAGCTGACCTGTGTGTTTGTAGACCATGGACTGCTCCGCAAAAATGAGGGTGATGAAGTAGAAGCAGTCTTCGGACCGGAAGGACCGTATGACTTGAACTTTATCCGAGTGAACGTTCAGGATAGATTTTATGAGAAATTAGCGGGAGTAGAAGAACCGGAACAGAAACGTAAGATCATTGGGGAAGAATTCATCCGTGTATTTGAGGAAGAAGCAAAGAAAATCGGATCTGTGGACTTTCTGGTACAGGGAACCATTTACCCGGATGTGGTGGAAAGCGGCGTCGGTAAATCTGCTACCATCAAATCCCATCATAATGTGGGAGGCCTCCCTGACTATGTAGATTTCAAGGAGATCATCGAGCCTCTCCGAGACTTGTTCAAAGATGAAGTAAGACAGGCCGGAAGAGAACTTGGAATTCCGGAATATCTTGTCATGAGACAGCCATTTCCGGGACCGGGACTTGGAATCCGTATCATCGGAGAAGTGACAGCGGAAAAGGTTAAGATCGTGCAAGATGCCGATGCAATTTACAGAGAAGAAATTGCAAAAGCAGGTGTGGACAAAGGACTTGGTCAGTATTTTGCAGCATTGACAAACATGCGGTCTGTGGGAGTTATGGGGGATGGAAGAACCTATGACTATGCCATTGCGCTGAGAGCCGTGAATACTTCAGACTTTATGACTGCAGATGCGGCACAGATTCCTTGGGAGGTGCTTGGAAAGGTTACTACCAGGATCGTGAATGAAGTGGAACATGTCAATCGGGTGATGTATGACTGTACGGGGAAACCGCCGGCTACGATAGAGTTTGAGTAAGTAAAGAGATCTGAGAACCCGTATAAACAGGGCGTTTGCGACGCATTAGGGGTCTATTTGATAACAAAATGATAACACTGGCTGAAAAGCATTTATTCACTTTTTGCCGGAGGTTATCAGGTGAATTCAACTGAAACCAATAGAAAAGGTCTTACTGAATTGAGTGAAACAATTTGGCAAGACCTTTTTTGTTGGCTTTTTTTAATCTGTATTGTTTTCAGTTTTCCGCTTTTCACGCAGAGCGTCCAGATCCCGGCGGGTCTGTTCCCACTCCATTTTGGGATAGGTATAGCGCCACTGATCGTATTCTTCTTTGGTGATCTCGCCGGACTCCAGTTTCTCTGCCTGCTGATACCATGCGTTAAACATATCCCACATACTGTGGTAGGTCATTCCGGTGTCTTTGTCCAGTCGGAGGCAGAGTTCGCCGTCCAGTTTTCCGATTTTCAGACCCCGGGTATCTTCCAGTGTAAAGAGAGTGTGCATAAGTCCAATATCCGTGTCAATATCGGGAACATTCAAAGCGTGAGGCGATACCTCAAAAATCTGTGCCAGTGCGTTTAAATATTTCTCTTTCGGGCTGCGTGCGCCTTTTTCATACTGGGCGATACGAACGTCTGCTTGAGAGTCACTAAAACCCAAAAGTTTGCCCAGATATTTCTGTGTAAAGCCACGGAGCAGCCGGAAATAATGGATTCTTTCGCCAATAGCCATAACCATTCTCCTATCTGAAGTCTTTTGATAGATTGAGTATAACATAAAAGTATAGGTACAATCAAGAAAAACCAATACAGAAAAGTATAGTAATATATGACTATACAAAAATGTATAGAATAAACAAGAAAGAGAGGTAACTTATGGAGAAAATGTTTATGCAAGTAAGCGAAGTCATGGAGGCACTGGATGTTTCCGAGTCTTATGCTTACAAATTGATCCGAAAACTCAACAAAGAACTGGAAAAGACAGGGTGTGTTACGATCCCCGGCAGGATTGACCGCAAGTTCTTTTATGAACAGTTTTACGGTACACAGTCATACGAAGGGAGGAATTAGAAGTGCCGGTATACAAAACTGAGAAAAATGGAACTTGGTATGCAATGGTGCGCTATAAAGACTGGAAGGGGGAGCGTAAGCAGAAATGCCAGCGTGGGTTTGCTACTAAGCGGGAGGCGCAGGAGTGGGAACGGCAGTTTCAGTTGCAGAAACAGGCAAATATGGATATGACGTTAGAGAGTTTCTGCAAGTTGTATGAGGCAGATGTGCGCCCACGATTGAAAGAAAACACATGGCTTACTAAGGAAAGCATTATTCAAAGCAAAATTCTTCCTTATCTGGGACAGAGAAAAGTGTCTGAGATTACGGCAAAAGATGTGATCGACTGGCAGAATGAAATGCGTAGCCAGAAAGGGAAAACAGGTAAGCCCGTATCTCCCACCTATCTGAAAACAATCCACGGACAGTTGAGTTCCATTTTCAACCATGCAATCCGCTACTATGATCTGAGTATCAATCCTGCAAGAAAGGCAGGAACGATGGGAGCGGAGGAAAGCAAGGAAATGTTGTTCTGGACAAAAGAAGAATATCTGAAATTTGCGGAGGCAATGATGGACAAGCCGCTTTCCTACTATGCTTTTGAAATGCTCTATTGGTGCGGTATCAGGGAGGGTGAACTGTTGGCGCTGACGCCAGCGGACTTTGACTTTCATAACCAGACAGTAGCAATCAATAAATCCTATCAGCGGTTAAAGGGAAGAGATGTGATTACCAGCCCGAAGACGAAGAAAAGTAACCGGGTGGTTAAAATGCCCCAATTTCTGTCTGAGGAAATGGAAGACTGTATGAAACTGTATTACAGCCTGAAATCAACTGACCGCCTGTTCCCGGTGACGAAACATTATTTATCACATGAAATGGACAGGGGATGTAAGGCTGCCGGAGTAAAACGGATCAGGATTCATGACCTTCGTCACAGTCATGTTTCCCTGTTGATAGATATGGGTTTTACCGCGCTGGCGATTGGAGACCGGGTAGGACACGAAAGTGAAAAAATCACTTACCGATATGCACACCTGTTCCCTTCAAAACAGACAGAAATGGCAGACAGGCTTAATGTTGAGCGAACAGGGAACGGAACAGAGAAAGGAGAAAACAAAGAATGTCAGTAAAAGTTTTGGATCGGCAGGGTCGTTGGAGAAATAAGATTGTGGCGTTCCGGGTATCACCAGAAGAAGATGAGCAGCTTGAGGCGGCTGTGCGACTGTCGGGATTGACAAAGCAGGATTATATTATCCGCCGTCTGCAGGAAAAAGAGATTGTAGTGGTGGGAAATCCCAGAGTGTACAAGGCTTTGAAAAATGAACTGGCAAAGGTATTGGAGCAGTTGGAACGCATAGAGGCAGGTGGCAGCGTTTCCAGAGACTTATTAGATACGATTGAACTAATCACAAATACAATGCAGGGTATGAAAGATGAAAAAAGCCTTTAAGTGTCGGCAAACACCTAAAGGCTGGGACTTGGTAAAATACCAAAACCAATCTATCTGTATTCTACCAGAGTCCCGCAATGCTTTCAACCGGAAATGGAGGTAAATTTGAAAAACAGAAAAGCAGAGCCGGAACTCCGGCTGATCAATATGGAGGATGTTGCGGTAGAGCTGGTGGAATGGCTGCTCTATCCGTTCATCCCCTATGGGAAAGTCACAATTATACAGGGAGATCCCGGAGAGGGGAAAACAACAATGGTGTTGCAGATCATAGCAAAGCTGACAAAAGGCAAGCCCGTGTTGTCAGTAAAGGACGGAGAGGAAGAACCCGCAGAAAATGTAGGCGAGCCAGTCAATGTGATCTTCCAGACCGCAGAAGACGGGCTGGGAGATACTATAAAGCCCCGTCTTCTGTCGGCAGGCGCAGACTGTTCTAAAGTGCTTGTCATTGATGACAGTGAACAGCCGTTGACAATGTTAGATGAACGTCTGGAACAGGCAATCCGACAGACAAACGCTCGTCTTGTAGTCTTAGATCCGATTCAGAGTTTTCTTGGAGCGGAAGTAGATATGCACCGGGCAAATGAAATCCGTCCACTGATGAAACGGGTATCTGTTCTGGCGGAAAAATATCACTGTGCGATTGTCTTAATTGGTCATATGAACAAGAACAGCACCGGAAAATCTTCATACAGAGGACTTGGCTCTATTGACTTTCAGGCGGCGGCAAGGAGTGTTCTGGTTGTAGGGCGAGTGAAAAACGAGCCAGAAACAAGAGTAGTTTGCCATGTAAAAAGCTCCCTTGCACCAGAGGGAAAATCAATCGCTTTTCGCTTGGATAAAGAGAACGGATTTGAATGGGTCGGGGAATATGACATCAATGCGGATGATCTGCTGAGCGGCAATAACCGTGGACAGAAGATAAAAGAGGCGAAAGAGTTCCTGCTCGAGATATTGGCAGATGGGGCAGTCGAACAGAATGTAATCCTTAAAGAGTCGGAAAGCCGTGGCATTAAAGGGAAAACGCTCTGGAATGCGAAGAAGGCCCTTGGCGTCCAGTCGATAAAACCCGGCGGACACTGGTCGTGGGTATTGCCGGAACAATAAGTCAACATGGCAAAATTACCATTTCTTTAGGAACAGGTAATGTTGCCACCTTGAAAGGAAATTGGATGAAACAGGTACAGATACCACAGGAATTGTTTGTGCAGTTGCTCTACTATCATCTGCTGGAGGACGACAGCCATGCGGATGAGATAAGGATAGGATTGGAGAAGAAACTGGATGCAATGGTGTTGCGTGAGTTATACGGAAAGTCTAAGACTGCTCCGACAGAGACGGAACGGGAAAAAGCCCGTCAGGAATATCTGAACAGGCGGGGAATACCTGACAGTTTTCGTTGGTAGAGCGTCTTTTGATGATGTAAGACAGGAGCGTGACACGCTCCTGTATATTGCAGACAAGAGGAAGGGTGATGTTGGATGATTGTTCAGCCGGACAGAAAAGACCGGAACGAAACGGAATTATTCTATGAAAATGAAGATCGGAGAATAGCCATGCTCAATGAGATTTTCGGAAATGTGGAGTTGAGCGAGGCAGAAATGCAGACACTGATATGGCTTGCAGGATGGGCGGAAAATACAGTGGAGAATGTAGTTTCTGCGATCCGAAAGGCGATGACAGCGGATGCAAAGCGGTGGGAACTGCCGCCCCGTCCGTAGGGCGGGAAAAGCCCCCGGCAGGGCGCAAAGGCAGCTTTTGATGGACGGAACGGCTGTCGAAAGTGCTTTTGCGTTACTTTCGGTTACTTTCGGCGAAAGTAACAAAGCCTATGCGCCGTATCCGACGCTGAACACTACCCGACTAGGGAGAAAGGAGAGTTATTGAAGAGGACAATCAGCTTTATGACAGGAAAAGGTTCTGTCAACCACAATAGCAGAAAATTTCATGCAAAGAATACTGATCCGCAACGGAGCCGCTGGAACGTAGAATACTGCAATCAGGATATCCGGGAAGTGTACCATGAATTGTTTGACGGAGCGCTTGAAAGGTATAACGCAAAGCAGACAAGGAAAGATCGGAAGATTGAAGATTATTACGAAAAGATCCGCTCTGGAAAGCAGGAAAAGCCATTCCATGAGATCATCTTGCAGATTGGGAATAAGGATGATATGGGGGCGAAAACAGCAGAAGGGCAAATGGCGGCAAAGATACTGGATGAATATATGAAAGGTTTTCAGGAGCGAAATCCTACTCTCCGTGTGTTCTCCGCTCATCTCCATATGGATGAGGCAACACCGCACCTGCATATAGATTTTGTGCCATATATAACCGGAAGTAAGCGTGGATTGGATACAAGGGTATCTTTGAAACAGGCATTGTCGGCACTCGGTTTTAAAGGCGGTACGAGAATGGAGACAGAATTAAATCAGTGGGTAACGGCTGAAAAGCAGCAGCTTGCCTCAATTATGCTGGAGCATGGGATTGAATGGGAGCAGAAAGGCACACATGAAAAGCACCTGTCTCTATTGGATTTTGAAAAGCAGGAACGGGCAAAAGAAGTAGCTGCGCTTGAAAAACAGAAAGCGGAGTTGAAGGAGCATAATGCCAATATGCAGGAGGTCAATGAAAAATGGCTCGATCAGTTGGAAAATATTGAACGGGAAATATCCTCTGCACATGAAAATCGGGAAGAGGCTGATAAACAGGCAGATCAGGCTAAGAAAAAGATAGCTCAATACGAGAAAAAGCTGACAGAGATGGCACCTATGGTAAAAGATATGGAGCGGTTCGCAGAGAAATATTCTGCTGATTCAGAAGAAATACTGCCGGAGGCGGGAACGCTGGAAATGGGAAAAGCCTACCGGGAGAAAAAGGCAAAGCCGTTGATTAAGAAGATTGTGACGGTACTGCGGTCAGTCTACCGGGCTTATCTCGATCTTTCCAGAAGATTTAGTGATATGCAAAGGTCATATGAAAGGGCATGGAACAAGGTTAATTCTCTTACGGCTCGTGTAGAGGAACTTTGGAACGAAAATAGGATGTTGAGAGAAAATCTCGGGGATTTTGAACGTGTAAAGGGGGCTTTGGGGCATGATACTATTGAGACAATAGTACAAGCGGAGAGGTTGAGAGAACAGGAGATTAAGGAGCAGAAACGGGCACAGAGGCGAAAGATGAATAGAGGAGCGAGGTAAGCAAAAATAAATGGAACAGTCAAGAGCAGGGAGGAGAATTCTTCATGTTCTTGGCTGTATGATTAAGGTGATTTTTGGTTTACATTGTCCGTGGTGGGATGTATAATTTGAGGTATAAATTGGCATTTGCTGGACGGAACTCTGAAAATTATCGAGGGCATTAGTGTAAAAAAAGTAATGGTACATGAAGCACTGGAAGACAGACCAGTACATTTCTATTTGCCTGAATGAGGGTGTGAAAAAGAACTACCAGATCTTCAAGGGTGTTCTGGCAAAGATAAATAATACTAGGAGGAGAAAATTTGTGAGTGATGAAATCCACATGACCATTTCAATTCCTACAGATGATGAGGGTTATGTTCTTTTGAAATGTGAGCACTGTGGAACATTTTTCAAAGGAACTCCTTCAGATATACAGGATGATGGCGTATTGAAAATTTATTGTCCCAGTTGTGGCTTGACCAGTGATAGCTACATCACCGATGATGTGCTGGAGCTTGCCATGAAAATGACGAAAAATAAGGTTAATGACATGATTTATGATATGTTCAAAGACCTGGAGCATCATAGCAAAAATAGTATGGTTAAGTTCAAAGCTGGAAAACGTCCTCGCCATGAGAGCGAAGACCCTATCCGTTCGGGGATTGAAGCATTGGAGATATGCACATTTCCGTGCTGTGCCCGTACTGCAAAAATAAAACCATTGCTTAAAATGACGGGTGCTTATTGCCCGTTTTGTGGGGTGAAGAACTATGAGATTGAATAGGAACGATTTAAGAAAAATCCAGTACGACTTTAATAGTTTTTCTAATCGCTTGCTTCAAGCTGATTATGAGGATTATACGGGTGTGCTTGGGAAATATCTGAAATACATTGACAATACGCCAATAATTCTTGACTATATCATGGATTGTGGTAGCTGTGATTGGGATTTGGCAAAAGAAGTTCAGAAAGTTCAAGCATCGTATGGACGCATGATCTTTTCAACCGGTGATACAGAGGAAGAAGAAGTTCGCAATGTTTATGCTGTATTGCATTATTTGGTTGAAACCAATAACTCAATCTATCGAGGGATAGCCATGGGGTATTCTTCTTCCAAAGGATTTCAAGACAAAATAAAAGGCTTCAATGAGCGTTTTGTTATGGTGTTGATTCGTCATATAGAACGCTATTTGACAAAGGTAGGTATTGATATGGGCCTGGATGATAAAGTTGTATACAATGTTACCGTACATAATGGACAAGCTATTATCGCTACAGATAATGCTACAGTTACGGCAACCAATAATGCTGGGGTTGATACGAGTGAATTGAAAAAGCTGATTTCCGAAGTACAGGCAGCTACTACCTCACTTGCTCCTGAGGACCAAGAAAACGTTTTTGAATGCTTAGAGGTAATTGAAACCGAAACAGCGGCTGAAAAGCCCAAAAAAGGAATGCTTAGAACGGCTCTAACCACATTAAGAACAGTTAAAGGTATAGCGGAATTTAGTGCCGCAGTAGCTGCTTTAGCAGAATTTGTTGGTCCATTGCTTTAAGAAATAAGATAAGGCGGTAGCAAATCATAGCATTGCCTGATATAGAAAAAATAATTCAAGAATTAGAGATAGCACGAAAAAAGAAATTCTGAAACAATGACGGCAACTGAACTTGCTCCTCTTGATGTACAGAATGAAATTAGTATGTAAAGATCATACGAGAGGACTTGGATCAAGGTAAATTCTCTTACGGCTCGTGTAGAGGAACTTTAGAACCAAAACAGAGTTTTAACCGAGTGGAACGGGCTTTAGGACATGATGCTGTTGTAGATATTGTCCAGCGGGAGAAAAGAATGGAGCTGACAGAGAGGGATTGGAAACGGTTAGTAAAA
Organism: Anaerostipes sp. CAG:276; assembly: GCF_000432215.1. NCBI lineage: Bacteria > Bacillati > Bacillota > Clostridia > Lachnospirales > Lachnospiraceae > Anaerostipes > Anaerostipes sp. CAG:276. The sequence continues at coordinate 12,682 of NZ_FR889200.1, read as the reverse complement.
CGAAAACATAATCTTGAAATATATTGAGGAAATTCTAATATATTGTATATCAGACAAAAAATATATAAGGCAACAGGGGGAACTGTTGCCTTAAAATAACTTATTTTTCTTCTCTCATGGTAAAGTATAAAGTTTGATCAAATCGCCTTTCTGGCATAAGTCGATCTATGTATCCAGGCTCAATAATCTGATAAACAATATCTTTTTTTAATGCAAGATTTTGAATTCGGTTAGGTGTTACATATTTACGCCAAAGGGAGCCTCCGACAGCAAATTCTTTATCTGTCTGATTACCAAAAGCCATTTGCCGGTAGATATCAACCACGCGTATTTTCCCAGATTTACTTAATTCCCATAGACATCTTGCGAGTCTTGCTGAAGCTCTCATGCCTCGACGCATGGTTTCAGCTGGTTCGGCAGAATGATCAAGAAATAGACGCGAGAATGCGTAATCGCTCCAAATTACAATATCAAAGGCTTGGTCAGCCAATATGGGAGATTGACCTTGGGTTTTCCATAAGGTTTGCATAAGCAAGGGCTTTTGGTGCGAATAATATTTTAATTGAAAATCATCAACAGCTTGACATAACAAAGGCATTTTATGAGTCATTTCATAGTCGTTATCCCACATTTGGATAGAAGAACATGCATCTTCAAAAATTTCGCGTACGTCTTGAGCTGATTCTTTAATCGAGTCAAACATTCCTAAAGCGCAATAGGAAGTAGTAGCAGAGCGTACAACTATTTCAGAACCCCATTTTTCTTCTGATAATGTGCTTGTTTGTGATGTCGGAATTACCGTTAATTTTACTTCTAAAGGTGAAAGATAGTTACCATTGATATCTTTCACGACCAAATCAATACCGTCGATAGCGTCAAAAGAATATTGCTGATATGGTTCATATATAGATTCAAAACTGAAATACAAATCACGGAGTGATTTATTGGTGCAATTAAACACTTCACTAATTGAAATTTCTTTTGGTTCGATTACTAATTTGTTATCTTTAACAGCGAGGGTAATATAAATGGCTTTAATATCGTTATCTAACATATAGCAGGCTAACGATGTAGGGAAACTGGAATTAAAGCAGTTTTTACCCCAGTGATCATCCGCTGTTCTATTTGAATTAAATATTCCATATAGTCCATTTGACATGATATAAGCTCCTCAAATTTATTTTTTTGTATTGACGTCAATTACTTGACGTCAATTTGCTTGCGTAGTATACTATGAAACAAGTATAATTAGATATATTATAAAGTTTTTTGGAGTGTTTAGCAAGTGGAGGATAAGAATGAATACAGTTGATTTATTTGCAGGATGTGGCGGAATGTCGTTGGGATTTCAGAATGCAGGATTTAATCTTGTAGCGGCATTCGAATTTTGGGATATTGCTGCAAAATGTTATGAAGAAAATTTTAATCATCCTGTTTTTAAGTCGGACTTATCAAATGTTAAGTCGGCTGTTGAACAGATACGAAGATTCTCGCCAGAGCTGATAATTGGAGGACCGCCATGTCAGGATTTTTCCCATGCTGGAAAACGGGTCGAATCATCAAGAGCAAGTTTGACAGAATCGTATGCTAAGATTATAGAGAATATTAAACCACAATATTTTGTTATGGAAAATGTAGATCGAGCCCAGAAAAGTAAGGCGTTTGAGAAAGCGGAAAATATTTTTAAAAATGCCGGGTATGGTTTGACAAAAATAGTGCTGGATGCAAGTAAGTGTGGTGTTCCTCAAAAACGGAAAAGATTTTTTTGTATAGGAGCCTTAGGCAAAGACGATGATTTTATGAAAAAAAATCTTGAAAGCGGTTTAAGCCAGAAGTCGACTACATTAAGAGATTATTTTGGCGATACGCTTGATTTTGAATATTATTACCGTCATCCGAGAAATTATAATAGGCGTGCAATTTTTTCCATAGATGAACCTGCACCAACGATACGTGGTGTTAATCGTCCTGTACCGAAAGGGTATCCTGGTCATCCAAATGATGCTTGTCCTATTTCAGAAAATGTTAGAGCACTTACAACACTTGAACGTTCGTTGATTCAGACTTTTCCTGCTACGTTTAAGTGGTGTGGGAATAAAACTGAAATGGAACAAATGATAGGAAATGCTGTTCCTGTAAAATTAGCAGAATATGTTGCATTGAAATTGAAACAGTATATTATATCGCAGGAAGTAATAGAAGAAAACAAAGAATCTTTTGTTAAGTGGCTTGTAGAAGTAAAAAAATTTACTCCACGATCAGCAAGCGATACTTTATCTAGAATACGCCGAGCAGATAAAATTTGCCATTTAAATGGTGCTCCTACGGATTATTATTGCTTTTTATTACAAAAAGAAGAGGCATATATCGAATTATCCGTATCAGTCCGTTCGCAAATGAAAAGAGCATTGACTCTTTACAATAGCTTTATTCTCCAAAACAGTACAAAGGCATAGGTGCTAAAATGGCAGATGTGTTTGATGGGAAAAAGCGCTCAGAGATAATGAAAAAGGTGCGCTCTAGGAATAATAAATCTACTGAATTGAAACTAATACAAGTATTTAGTGAAAATTCTATAAAAGGATGGCGAAGAGGGTATCCTGTAAAGGGACATCCTGACTTTGTTTTTCTTGATAAAAAAATAGCTGTTTTTGTTGACGGTTGCTTTTGGCATGGACATGATTGTAGAAACACAAGACCTGCAGACCATGCTGAGTATTGGGCAAAAAAGAGAGAACGTAATATCAGACATGATAAAGAAGTAACAGCTATGTTTGAACAACGAGGATGGCGAGTTATCCGAATTTGGGAGTGTGAGTTAAAAAAGAAAAACAGAGAGTTATTATTGAGAAAAATAGAAAGCCTAAAAGATTGTTAGGACGAGAAAGTATTGTAATTAGTGAAACTACAGCTTGATAAAGGGGATTATTTATATGTTTGAGACAGGACTGGAATTTGTACGGGCGGATTTTCATTTACATACTCGTAAAGATAAAGAATTTCTGTTTGTAGGTGAGCAAAATGATTTTGTGAAAGACTATGTTTCTTCACTGAAACAAGCAGACATTAAGGTAGGCGTGATCACAAATCATAATAAATTTGATAAAGATGAATATAAGGCTATTCGAAAAGCGGCGAAAAAAGAAGATATGTGCATTCTTCCAGGTGTCGAGTTAACAATAAAAGAAGGGGCAAATGGTATTCATACTCTCATAGTTTTTAATCCAGATGAGTGGCTCTCCAATGGAGATAACCATATTCAAACATTTTTAACATCAGCATTTGCAACTATTCCAAATCTTGAAAATAGAAATACAAAATGTATATATGATTTGAAAAATACACTAGAGACATTGGAAGCATATAACCGCGATTATTTTATTATTTTTGCGCATGTAGACCAGAATAGTGGTTTGTTCTGTGAGTGTAGAGGAGGATTGCTTGAATCTTTATCTGGTCTTGCTCCTTTTAAAAGACGAGTTTTAGGTTTGCAAAAATTACGGACACATAATAATATTATTCAATTTAAACGGTGTTTCGGATATACTCCTGCATTGGTTGAGGGTTCAGATCCTAAGTCACTTGCTGATATTGGTAAGGGTGATAGACAAACATATTTAAAAATTGGAGAGTACTCATATTCAGCTATTAAGTTTGCTTTGCAGGATTTTGAAAACAGAGTTGCTGAGACTATTCCAGATATACATCATGGTTATATTGAATCATTATCTTTTCAAGGCGGAAAGTTTGATGGACAAAAGATTATTTTTTCACCTGAATTAAATACTCTTATCGGCATAAGGGGAAGTGGAAAATCGTCTATTTTAGAGGCAATACGATATATTTTGGGTATTCCGATACAAACAGATAAAGAATATAAAGAAGCACTCGTAAAAAGTGTTTTTGAATCTGGTGGCAAAGCAGTACTTTCTGTGGCAGATAAACATGGGAAAAAATATACGATAAGTCGTATTTTTGGAGAACGTATTAACGTTCTTGATGAAGATGGAAATGATTTGAATATTACCCCACTGAGTTTATTTGATGGTGTACAGTATTTCGGTCAAAAAGATTTATCAAGCAGCACGGATCATGAAAACAGATTGCTGGAAAATATTGTTAGCGGAAGAGTGAAAATAGAAACAGCTATTGAAAGTGCGATTGATACATTAATTACAACGACAGGGAAATTATTAGATGTCGGAAAAATACCCGGACAGATATCGGATACTATTACGCAAAAAACAGAAATCGAACATAAGATGTCAATTTATCAGGAAAAAGGAGTTGCGGAAAAATTAAAAAAACAAAGTGGGTATACTACAGATAAAGCAAAACTAGATTCTGTGAAAAGCAGAATGGATAGCACGCTTCAAACAATGCGTACAGCGTATGAAAAAAATTCATCTTTAAGCGGGCTTCTTCAAGGGTATGATAGTGAGTGTAATAAGGACTTATTTATCGAGACTCAAATACTTTTAGATTTTGTGGACGAACAATTAAAAAATATAAAATCTTCTATAGATGCGATTGAAAATAAGAAAGAAAATTTAGGGGATATCATTTTAAGGTTAGATAAGCGTATAGCAGGTCTTGCTGACGAATTTGCTGAGATTAAGCGTGAGATTAAAGATGATACTTTAGATGTTGATGGTTTTGTTAAACTGACAGAAGAATTAGAAAAAGTCAAAGAGAAATTATCTCGACTTAATGAAGAAGCATTATCAAAAAGAAAAATTGAAGAAGAATTTACAAAAGCGGAACGTCAGTTAAATGATGTATTGCTAGAAAGATTTAATGCATATAAAGCGGAAACAGAACGTATTAATCAGGCTCAAAATGAGTTAAAAATTGAAATATCTTTTAAAGGCGATAAAGAGGGATTTAAAGCACAGTTAAAGACTGATTTCCGGGGCTCTGGTATTTCGGATAGTAAATATCAAATTATGAGCGAAGAATTTGCTGATTATGTAGCACTTATAGAAGACTGGGTATTATTTGATGGCAAAAAGCTGAGGGGAATTATATCCCAATCAGAATATGTTAAGTTGGTATCTAGACTACAGGAGCAGTATAGTGAACTGCTAAAGAAGCAGGTTCAAAACAAAGTTGAGATATATTATCATGATAAGTTGCTTCGTAAACATTCTATTGGTCAACGTGCATCCGCTTTAATTTTATTTATTTTGACACAGAATAATAACGATATTATTTTTATCGATCAGCCAGAAGATGATCTTGATAATAAAGTAATTTATGATGAGGTTATTACTGCAATTATAAAAATGAAGCCCAACATTCAATTTGTTTTTGCAACGCATAATGCCAATATTCCTGTTTTAGGAGATGCAGAAAGAGTTTTAGTAGTTGAATTTCAAGATACGAAAATAGATGTTTCACAGGGAAATATTGACTTGGATGATACGCATAAACAAATTGTCGATATTATGGAAGGTGGAAAGGAAGCTTTCGATAAACGCCAGTTAATTTATACTTCGTGGAGATAGAGGTAGATCTTTGCTCGTTAAGAAAAGCACCTGGTCTTGTTGTGATAACAAAATCGTGATAACAGATTGATAACATTAGTAGAAACAGACCATAGAGATATGACAGTTGGAAACAAATAAAATCAAATAGAACCAAATCTCCTATACAAAACTGTATAGAACTAAATTTGATTTTGCGAGTTTGAATAGAGAGTTAATACTGATTTAATACAACCCATATATATTTATTAAAAAATGACTCTGATTGCAAAAAACATGTAATCAGGGTCATTTTTTGCAGGTTAAACTATCAAATATAGTTTTGTGGTCTGTATGAAAAATTTCAACGTATGCACTTAATTCACTAATGTGAATGTTGCATGTACAGGTTTCTATTTGGGAGGAGTCACTTCTTGAAATAGAGAGGTTTCAGAATTTTGATTGTGCAATGACTTGTTCCGGTGTTTAATTTAGCTCTTGAGGGATAATTGATTACCAGCCTTCAGCTCGAGATGTCTTATTTCATATTGCTTCTAGTATAAAATGTTTGTGTAATTTTAATTGATAGATTGCAAAAGCGTAGATTACAAAGGTATGATAAAAAGAAGTTTTGATAAGGTAATAAATTTTATCGGAAATGGAAAGGAGTTAAGTTTAAAATAAATTGAAAAGGAAATTCACATTGCTATTGATTTAGGTTTGACAACTCTAATTCGATGATAAGTATGTTCAAAAAAGTACTTAGAATCTAAATAAATATATAAAGATAAAGAATTATTGAAAGATTCAACCTGTAAGAATTACTTACAAGTTGAACAGGAAGGCAAAAGGCAGGTGTAAAGAGGAGTTAAAGTCGAAAACAAGGTAATAGAGAATTCTAAATTATCTAGATTATTTTAGCTACTTTTTGAACAAGGCAGAATATAGTATAGGGGATGAGCAAGATTTACTCAATCAAAAATAGTTTGTTGTTCCTTTGTTGACATTCTTCATGTAAGTTAAACCAGAGGTGATAACAATGAACTACAAGATTTTATTAGTTGATGACGACAAAGATTTATTGCAGATGCTCAGCAGTTATTTTGAACTAAAAGGGCTATTTTATATAATAGGAAAGTCTGCCATTTGGCGGACTGCGAAAGAAAACATTCCATAAAAAGGATTGTATAGGAAAAAAGAGGTGGATAAAAAAGGTCGATATAAAAACTTTCTTCGAGACCATCGTCATCAAAGCCATTTTTTTTCGTTAGAAAATAGTGCATATCCAGAAGATCTGAGGTCATTCCTTCTGGCGGATGTTTGATATAGTGCTGCCTAAGTTCCTCTGATTGTTTTTGTTTCATTGCTTTTAAAACCTCCTGTCGGATGAATCCAGTATGTTACAGACAGGAGAAAAATCAAGAGGAACGGCATTTGGCTTTTGCCATGACCTTATCATAAGAATCCGGAATTTGCTTGTTGATTTCTCAGAAGACAGAACGGTACTCTTTTCAACGCATGTGGTGGAAGACCTTACTGCAACCTGTCAAAAGCTTGCGATCATGAAGAAAGGAAAATTCCTTGATACAGGTTCTGTAACAGATATGATGCAGGCGGCAAAAGGCCATATCTGGATCTGCAGAGTGAAGGATGAGAAAGAAGCAAGAGAATTGGAAAAGAAATATCATATTTCTTCCAAACAGTTTACGGAAGACGGCATGAAGGTTAAAATCATCAGCGGACAAAATTTAAAGAAATAAAAATCTGAATCTGTCTGCTGAAAACTAATTTGATTGCCCTTTCTTTATAACATATAATGGATATAAGAGTATAAGGAAAGGGCGGTTGCGGTAAGATGTTGGATCAATCAGAAATACGGGCATTAGCAGATCAAAATGCTTATAAGAGAGGAAGAAACCTTTATCGTTCAGATGCTGTTCTGGAATATTCCGTAGAAGAAGCCGGCGAAATTGATTATATATACGCCGCCGTCCAGGGCAGCGGCAGAAATATGTATGACGTCGATTTGGAATATAATTTGGAAGAAGGGTGGCTGGAAAATGCGCACTGCACATGTCCGGCGTTCAGAGAATATGAGGGGTTATGCAAGCACTGTGTGGCTGTCTTGTTTGAATATACAGATTACCTGGAATCACAGGAAGCCGCCTGGCAGTATGAACAGAAGAAAGAAGAAAGCCTTGCAAAGCTTCAGACAATGAAAGGCATGCAGAATAAACTTTCGGCCAGTGAGGAATGGAGGCCAAAGACGACTCCGGCGATCAAGGCATTTCTTTCACAGCAGCAGCTTAAAAGCACCCTGCCGATTGCCCAGGAGTCTATTTATGGGAAGGTACATCTGGAACCACTTTTGACATGTATGGATAATTTTATTCAGGTGGAGTTTAAGATCGGTACTTCTTATCTGTATGTTTTAAAAGATGTTTTTGCCTTTGCAGATGCTTTGCAAAATAAACAGAAATTCGCTTATGGGCAGAAATTAGAATTTATACATGATATCCAGGTATTTGATGGAGACTCACGGAAATTGGCGGAATTTTTACAGTCATGGACTGCCCAGAACAGGATCAAGTATATGCAGGTCCCTTATTATGGATATTCATATACGGATTCAACAATGAAAGTAAGAAAGGTCCCGCTGACAACTGGAGAGCTGGAATTGTTTTTGGAAGCGGTGGGAGACCGGGAGTTTTCGGCGGAAATCAATGGGATGCCGGAGAAACTCTGGCATGTGACTGAGGATCCACTGTCCAGGACTATGAAGATCACAGGCCAGGAACAGGGAATTAACGTAGAGGTCAATTATTTGTTTGGATTTCAGGGCATCAAACATAATATTTATTTTTCCAAAGGAAAGATCTACAAAGTGAGCAGAGCGTTTTTGGAGCCTGTCCACGATCTTTTATCCTGTATGGAAAATCTGCCGCAGCGGAAGGTTTTTATAGAAACAGCAGATGTGCCTGTGTTCTGCAGGGAAGCCCTGCCCGTGCTGGAAACATATTTTGAGTGTACAAGAGAGAGTTTTGATGAA
>NZ_FR889200.1:0-4100 GCF_000432215.1 Anaerostipes sp. CAG:276 | reverse complement strand
GCGCCCCAAAAGGATTTCATTACATGCAGGCTGGATGCGCCCCAAAAGGATTTCATTACATGCAGGCTGGATGCGGTATACGGGGAACAGAAGTACCATGTTTTTGAAAAGAACCAGAAAACAGAGGGGCGGGATCTGAAAAAAGAAGCAGAAGCCGCAAAGATCGTTTCCCATTACTGTAATGCCTATGATGAGAATGAAAAAAAGATGGTCCTGGCCAATGATGAGGATATGCTCTATGAACTGCTGGTCTACGGGATATCTGCTATGCAGCAGTTTGCGGAAGTATATATTTCCGATGCCCTGAAAAAAATTAATATTGCGCCTGCACCGAAAGTGGCGGTGGGTGTATCTCTTTCCGGTGACCTGCTGGAGTTAAAGATGACCGCGGGAGATATGCCGAGAAACGAACTTTTGGAGATCTTATCAAAGTATAATCGGAAAAAGAAATTTTACCGTTTAAAGAGCGGTGATTTTGTAAACATGGAAGGGGAGGGGATTAACGCTCTGCTGGAAATGAAAGAAGGGCTTCACCTGACAAAAAAGCAGCTGGAACAGGAGCAGGTGGTCCTTCCAAAATACCATGCCCTTTACCTGGACGAGGAGCTGAAAGAATGGCAGTCGGTTTCCGCCCACAAAGATAAAGAATTTAAGGCACTGATACGAAATATGAAAACGGTGGAGGACAATGATTTTGAGATCCCTGCTGAAATGGACCTTATCCTGAGAGAATATCAAAAAAGAGGATTTTTGTGGATCAAGACTTTAAAATACAATGGATTTGGCGGAATCCTGGCAGACGACATGGGGCTTGGGAAGACACTTCAAGTAATCGTATTTCTGTTGTCGGAATACCTGGAGGAGGAAGGAAACAGTCCAAGCCTGATCGTGGCTCCTGCATCGCTGGTATTTAACTGGCAGAGCGAGATCCGGAAGTTTGCCCCGGATCTTCCGGTCCAGATGGTTGTGGGCAAGGCCGGAGAAAGAAAGTCTATCATCAGGCATGCAGGCAGCCGGGATATTCTTGTAACTTCCTATGATCTCTTAAAGCGGGATATCGGGCTCTATGAAAATATGACCTTCAGCAGCCAGATCATTGATGAGGCTCAGTATATTAAAAATCATAATACTCAGGCTGCCAAAGCGGTCAAGATGGTAAATGCTGGATTTAAACTGGCCCTTACCGGAACTCCGGTGGAAAACCGCCTGAGTGAACTTTGGAGTATTTTTGACTATCTTATGCCGGGATTTTTATATTCTTATCAGAGGTTCCGGGAAGAACTGGAGCTTCCGATCGTACAGGATAACAGCGAGAATGAGATAAAACGTCTTCAAAAGATGATCAGGCCGTTCGTGCCGCGGCGCTTAAAAAAGGATGTGCTGAAAGATCTGCCGGACAAACTGGAAAAAAACTATTACGCCAGGATGGAAGGAGAACAGCAGAAGCTTTATGATGCCCATGTAAAACGGATGCAGCTGATGCTGGATAAGCAGTCGGAAGAGGAATTTAAAAGTTCCAAGATCCAGATACTGTCGGAACTTACCCGGTTAAGACAGCTTTGCTGCAGTCCGGAATTGGTCTTTGATCAATATACAGGAAAATCTGTCAAATCCGATCTGTGTATTGATCTTATAAAAAATGCAGTCAGCGGAGGACATAAGATTCTCCTTTTTTCTCAGTTTACATCCATGATTTCTATATTAGAAGAGCGGCTGCAAGCTGAAAAAATTTCGTTCTATACGCTTATCGGATCAGTAAATAAAGAAAAACGGGCCCGGATGGTGGAAGACTTCAACAACGATGATACTTCGGTTTTCTGCATTTCCCTAAAGGCTGGAGGCACTGGATTAAACCTTACTTCTGCGGATATCGTGATTCATTATGATCCGTGGTGGAACCTGGCCGTACAGAATCAGGCTACGGACAGGGCACACCGGATCGGACAGGAAAACGTGGTTATGGTCTACCGGCTGATCGTTGAGGGAACCATTGAAGACAACATTGTGAAGCTTCAGGAAAAGAAAAAGGAACTGGCAGACCAGATTTTGGGCGGAGAAGGAATGGGAAGCGCAAGCTTTACCAGAGAAGAACTGAAGGAATTGTTGAAATAGACAGACGTAAGCGGAGGAGCTATGCACTCTAAAACAATCAAGTATTACAACGAAAATGCCGGAGAATTTGTCTTTAATACAGTTGGAGCAAATATGGAGTATCATCAGAAGCGTTTCTGTGAAAGGCTTCCGAAAGGGGCATTGATCCTTGACTTTGGCTGCGGATCCGGTCGTGATACTAAGCATTTTATGAGTCAGGGTTATCAAGTGGATGCGATGGACGGATCAGAGGAACTGTGCAGGATGGCTTCGGATTTTACGGGAATCGAGGTGAAGCACGGTTACTTTCATGAACTGGATGAGGAAGATAAGTATGATGGGATCTGGGCCTGTTCTTCTATTCTTCATTTGCCGATAGATGAGCTGAAAGAAGTTTTTTCTAAGATGGCAAAAGCGTTGAGGGATCAGGGTGTTGTATATGCCTCTTTTAAATATGGAGAATTTGAGGGAGAGCGGAATGGAAGATATTTTACGGATTTGAATGAGGAGCGATTGCACAGATTGATAGAAGATACAGGAGTTTTTATTGTTGAGGAAACATGGATTACGTCTGATGTAAAACTGGGGAGAGATGAAGAAAAATGGATGAATATGATTTTGAAGAAGAAAGAATTATATTAAGAGTTGATTCAGAAGGTCCTATCGAGTTTTAGACCATAGATGTTATTAGGAAAATAATTAATTAGGGAGCGATTGATCTGTAAGGATAAGGGACATACTGTCGACCTGTTATAATGTAAAAACACCAGGGGGTCGACAATAGGCGGAATAGAGCCGTGAAATGTAAAAATTATCAGCATGGTTGAAGGTTATAGTTATAAAACATGCTGTAATTTTTGCAGGTCGACAAATGGGGGTTGAAAAATGCTTATTTTTGCTATATTGTGAATGTATGGGTAATAATAGATCCACATTGGAATTTAGAGGAGAATGTGTCCGAAGAAGACAGGATGTTGGAAGAAGTAATAATAGATCCACATTGGAATTTAGAGGTAAGCCTGAAGGCTCTGGAAGGGATGATGGGGAAGGTAATAATAGATCCACATTGGAATTTAGAGGAGAATGTGTCCGAAGAAGACAGGATGTTGGAAGAAGTAATAATAGATCCACATTGGAATTTAGAGCTAATCGTAAATGCAGATTTACTTGATCGCATCAGCACGACCGTAATAATAGATCCACATTGGAATTTAGAGAAATTGATAATGGAGAACTGGTCCTCTTTAAAGATGGTAATAATAGATCCACATTGGAATTTAGAGTAGAGTAGTCAGACAGACTAAAATAGTCTTCTCCGGTAATAATAGATCCACATTGGAATTTAGAGGATGTAAGAGGAAAATTCTTTGATCGTCTCTTTGCGTAATAATAGATCCACATTGGAATTTAGAGATAGGCCACAACTTGTTTGTCACCGCATCCATCTCTGTAATAATAGATCCACATTGGAATTTAGAGGAGAATGTGTCCGAAGAAGACAGGATGTTGGAAGAAGTAATAATAGATCCACATTGGAATTTAGAGAGCAGAATTGACGGGTGCTTTCATATTGTCGTTTCATAAGTAATAATAGATCCACATTGGAATTTAGAGACGTGTAACACCCCTTACACGCAGGAGGGGGACGTAGTAATAATAGAACCACATTGGAATTTAGAGGAATATGCCGGGTACAATATCTTTAACGGAGAGTTAGTAATAATAGAATCACATTGGAATTTAGAGTCTGCAAAACCTTTATTATATTCATACTTGTATGTGTAATAATAGAACCACATTGAAATTTAAAGGCTTTATAAAAAACGTTGTGCGTTTTTACTTCCTCATCTTAATAGAAACATAGTGGAATTTAGAGGAAAATGTGAGGATTTAGCCCGACGTTTGGCCGATGATCTCTGTAATAATAGATCCACATTGGAATTTAGAGACGCTCCTTCCAATTTCGTATCAGGATATCCGCATAAGTAATAATAGATCCACATTGGAAT
>NZ_FR889199.1:26003-120238 GCF_000432215.1 Anaerostipes sp. CAG:276 | reverse complement strand
ACGTGGGTTCGATTCCCATCACCCGCTTAGCAAGCCGTTTTAGAGATATCTCTAAGATGGCTTTTTTCTTTCTTCCGCGGCAGCTTTGACCGGCTTGCAAAAGCTGCGGGATCAAAAGAGTGAGAAAAAGGAGTGGATTGTACATGGAACTTACGGTGAGACAGTTTAAAAAAGAAGATTTAGAAGAGATGACAGCGATATGGAATCAGGTAGTGGAGGAGGCCAATGCGTTTCCGCAGGAAGATACTTTTTCTTTAAAGGAAGCAGAAGAATTTTTTGCAGGCCAGTCTTATACTGGGGTGGCTGAATCGGATGGAAAGATTCTTGGACTTTATATACTGCATCCGAATAATGTAGGCAGGTGCGGACATTTATCTAATGCCTCCTATGCGGTCAGCAAAGATGCAAGAGGACGGCATATTGGAGAACAGCTGGTTTTGGACTGTATGGAAAGGGCGAGAGAGCTGGGATATAAAATTCTGCAGTTTAATGCGGTGGTAGCGTCTAATCAGGGTGCGCTGAGACTTTATGACCGGCTTGGATTTCAGCGGCTCGGGACAGTGCCCGGGGGCTACCGCTTGGCAGACGGCAGATATGAAGACATTATTTTATTTTATATCACACTGTAATATAATAAAAGAAAACCGTAGATGAAAGAGATTCATAAAGGAGAAGGTCATGGATTACAATGAATTGGCGCTGAAGATGCACGAAGAAAACAGAGGAAAAGTGGCAGTAAGGTCAAAGGTGACGGTTGAGACGAGAGAAGATCTGAGTACAGCTTATACACCCGGAGTGGCAGAACCGTGCCGAAAGATCAGGGACTGCAAAGAGGATGTGTACCGCTACACTGCAAAAGGAAATCTGGTAGCTGTGGTTTCCGACGGGACAGCAGTGCTTGGCCTTGGTGATATCGGACCGGAGGCGGCCATGCCGGTCATGGAAGGAAAAGCGATTTTATTTAAAGAGTTTGCCGATATCGATGCGTTTCCGATCTGTCTGGACACGAAAGATGCGGAAGAGATCATAAAGACAGTAAAAAATCTGGCGCCTACATTCGGAGGGATCAATCTGGAAGATATCTCTGCGCCGAGATGTTTTGAAATAGAACGCAGGCTGAAAGAAGAGCTGGATATACCGGTGTTTCATGACGATCAGCACGGGACAGCCATTGTCGTGGCAGCAGGGCTGATCAATGCGCTGAAATTTACGGGAAAGAAGCTGGAAGATGCAAAGATAGTGATCAACGGAGCGGGTTCTGCCGGTATTTCTATCTGTAAGCTTCTGCTTCAGTTCGGGGTAAAAGACGCGGTGCTCGTTGACCAGAAAGGCGCCCTGTGTCCGGGGGAAGCGTGGATGAACGATGCGCAGAAAGAAATGGCTGAAAAAACAAATAAAGACAGACAGACAGGAGATCTCTCTGAGATTATGAAGGGAAAAGACGTGTTTATCGGCGTTTCTGCACCGAATATTGTCACATCAGAGATGGTCGCGTCTATGGCAAAGGACCCGGTAGTATTTGCCATGGCAAATCCAGTGCCTGAGATTATGCCGGATGAGGCGAAAAAAGGCGGGGCGAAGGTGGTAGCTACCGGCCGTTCGGATTTTCCGAATCAGATCAATAACGTGCTGGTGTTCCCTGGAATTTTCCGCGGGGCTTTGGATGCCAGAGCTTCTCAGATTACAGAAGAGATGAAGATGGCGGCGGCCCGGGCAATCGCGGGAATCATAGCTGAGGAAGAATTAAACGAGGATTATATTATCCCCGGAGTGTTCGATAAGCGGGTTTGCAGTGCGGTTGCAGATGCGGTAAAGGCAGAGAGCCGGAAATAAATTAATGGTTGAAATTTTTGGTCCAGTCTTGTAGAATATGTAGTGCACTACATATGGAGGCGGATTATGAACCAGGAACGGGAAATCGGAGCCAGATTTAAACATATCCACGATAAGTTTACTCAGCATATGAATCAGAAACTGCGCTGCCTGAATGTGACTTATTCCCAGATGGAACTGCTTTTATATCTGGCAGAACATCAGAATCGGAAGATAACCCAGAAAGATATCGGAGAATTCATGAGAGTGAAACATTCCACGGTCATCGGTATTTTAAGGCGTCTGGAGACGAAAGGATTTTTATACTGTGTTGTGGATGAAGAGAATAAGAGATGCCGCAATGTGATTCTCACACAGAAAGGGCTGGATTTAAAAAGTGAAATGGAAGTCCACCTGAGAGAAGAAGAAATGCGCATCAGAAAAGCATTGTCGGAAGAAGAGTCGCAAAGACTCTGTGAATTGCTCGGAAAAGTACTCGAAAGCCTGGAATAAGATAGAAAACAGCAGATGAAAGTGCCCTGCGGCGCTTTCATTTTTATTACAGACGTGAAATTTTATTAGAGTCCATTATGTAGCTGGCTGCATTTACGATAAAAGGAGGAAGAAACGAATGGATAATAAGGTATTTGAATCATATCCGGTGCCTAAAGCGGTGGCCACGCTGGCCCTGCCCACAGTGCTGAGTATGCTTGTAACTATTTTTTATAATATGGCCGACACTTTTTTTGTCGGACAGACCGGAGACCCAAACCAGGTTGCGGCAGTGTCTCTGACGACGCCGGTATTTATGCTGCTCATGGCGGTAGGAAATATTTTTGGCATCGGCGGATGTTCCTATATCTCCAGGATGCTTGGAGAGGGAGAGACAGAAAAGGTAAAGAAGATCAGCAGTTTTTGCTTTTATGGCAGTATCATAGCAGGCGTCATCATGATGATCGTCTTTCTGGGAGGAATGCCGGTTATTCTGAAACTGATCGGATGCAGTCCCAACACAGAAGAATACGCGCGGAGCTATCTGACCTATATCGGTCTGGGATCTGTCTTTGTCGTAATCTCCATGGCCTTTAACAATGTAGTCAGAGGAGAGGGAGCCGCCAAGATTTCCATGATCGGAATGATGATCGGGACCATCGTCAATATCGTGCTGGACCCGGTGATGATTCTGGGCATGAACATGGGAGTCGCGGGTGCGGCCATCGCAACTATCATCGGAAATATTTGTACGGTTGTGTTTTATCTGTTTTTCTTTGCAAAGATGAAGACAGGACTTTCAATTTCACCGAAGCACTTTACGGCAAAAGAAAGAATCCTTTCGGGGGTATTTGCCATTGGGATACCCGCGTCGATCAATAATATTCTGATGAGCACAGCAAACATTATTCTGAATAATTTTCTCGCATCTTACGGTGACATTCCGGTGGCGGCCATGGGTGTAGCTATGAAGGCAAATATGCTAGTCATTCTCGTGCAGATCGGACTGGGCTCAGGTGTCGCTCCTCTGATCGGATACTGTTACGGGTCAGGAAATCTGGAGAAGATGAAGAAGACGATGAAGTTTTCCATGGCATGCAATGTGATCATGGGAACAGTGCTGTCACTGCTTTATCTGCTGTTTACAGAGCCGATCATCCAGGCATTTATCAACGACGGATCGGTGGTAGCCCACGGTGTGAGAATGCTGAGAGTCTTAATGATCTCCGGCCCGGTTATCGGCATCATGTTCGTCTTTATGTTTGGGTTCCAGGCGATGGGAAAAGCAATTCCGTCCCTGATCCTGTCACTGAGCCGGCAGGGGCTTGTATTCTTCCCGGTTCTGCTGATCACAAATTATTTATTTGGACTTGAGGGAATCGTATTTGCCCAGCCTGTGGCGGATTTGGCGTCGCTGGGTGTTTCCTTCCTGCTGTTTATAAAGATAGCAAAGGAATTGAAGGAAAGAGAGAAAGAACTGGAATTACAAAAGGCGGAAGCATAAAAAGAGCCATGGAATCGGTATTTAAAACCATTCCATGGCTCTTTTTGAGGCAATTATTACTCGATTTCTTCTGTCTCGATCATGAATTTGACACTGCCTTTTGTTCCTTTTGCTTTTTTTGTAAAGGTCTGATACTTATCGCCCTGTTTTACCGTGTCATTGATCCGGTCCAGAGTGTTTTGGACATCATGGTCCATGATGTTTACCAGACGTTTTATGCCGTCCTGGTTAAACTGAATCAGGCCCGTATTGAGGGTGTCAGCCCCTGTGTACAGTGCATCTGTACCGGAGGAAAGTTTGCTGCCGCCGGATGCC
The DNA here is from genome assembly GCF_000432215.1 of Anaerostipes sp. CAG:276. Lineage (NCBI taxonomy): Bacteria > Bacillati > Bacillota > Clostridia > Lachnospirales > Lachnospiraceae > Anaerostipes > Anaerostipes sp. CAG:276. The sequence goes on along the minus strand of NZ_FR889199.1, from coordinate 116,115 downwards.
AGCGTGCCGGTCGCGGAACTCAATTTTTTGCCCCCGGATGCTGCGGTGTGGATTCCCTGTCCCAGCTGGTTGGTTCCGGATACCAGACTGCTCTGCCCGGATGACAGATCTCCGGCGCCTTTATTCAGTTTCACTGCCGCCGAACGGAGACTGGATGCAGCAGTGGTCAGTTCTCTGGTGTCCAGGCTGCTTAATTTTTTAAAGGATGCCTGAGTGGACGGATCGCTCAGTTTCTGGATCAATGCCTTTGCGGGAGCTAAGGAAGAGGATAAAGCCTTGCTCTGCTGGTCGATAGTGTCATTTTCGTCTTTCATCTTGCCCTGAATGGCCTGCATGGTTCCGATTGCAGTTTTAATATCACCAATGTCAGAGGCATCCGTAACCGTTCCTCTGCCGAGCATAGCGGTAAGGCTGTCGATTTGTCCCTGAAGTGCCTGGCTGTACTGAATATTGGCGCTTTTGATGGTCTCAAAAGAGGAAGTAATGGAGTCCAGACCGGAAGCAAGCTCCTGAAGTTTTTTCTGGCTCGGAAGGCTGCCGGTCAGAGATTTCATACTTTCCAGACCGGAGGCAAGCTCCTTCATCATAGATGGAAGAGACTTTGTTTTCTTCTCCAGTTCGCTGGTCCCTGCCTTTAGATCCTTGGTGCCTTTGCTGAGTTTTTTGGCTCCGGAAATAAGATCATCCTTTTTATCGTCCAGAGTATTTAAGCCTTTGGACAGTTCTTTGGTCTTTTTGTTGAGGACTGCGGTGCCGTTTTTCAGAGTTTTGGAAGCATCCCTTAACTCCTTAACGCCTGAGAGCAGTTCCCCGGAACCATTTACCAGTTTCTCTGATGCATTGGAGAGAGTAGTCAGAGAATCATTCAGTTCATCGATCGAATCCGCTTTATCCAGGCCGAACTCTGAGAGAGTGTCGGCAGATGCCACGGTTGCAGTTACTGTCATCTGGAAATCCTTCACATCCGCAGTAAATTCAAAGGAATCCGGAATATTAAATTTTTGGCCGATGGCACTGTCTTTCAGCTTCAGGCTGTCTGACAGTCCGGGGAAGGCCACACCCATGAGAATGTGTTTGCTGCCGTCGGAAATATCCTTGGCGTTTTCCATTTTCACGTTTGAGAAATGTTCTGTGGGCAGTACCACAGCGGTGATCATGGTAAACGGCGTATAGATCCCGTTGTGTACATCATGGTTTGTAAACTCATAGCGTACCCGGACTTTTCCGCTCTTTCCCACCAAATCCTTCGGGCTGATTTCTTTGCCGTCCAGATAATAAGTCACCTGCATGGAGACCGGAAGTTCTTTGTCGGTTTTTCCCTGATAATAGATGTCATTGCCGTTGGCATCCCAGGTGATGCTGTGTTTGCCGCCTTTCTGAAAAGTCTCGTCACCTTTCACATTTTCGATGTCATTTAAATCAGTAGCATCTTTGATTTCAGCCGATTTCTTTTTGTTTTTCAGCCAGTCGCTGACAATGACTGTCTGTGTATTGCCTTCAGCGTCTGCTTTTACATAGACAGTTTCCTCTTTTTCTTGGGAATCGGCTGCATATACCGGAGCTGCGGCCATTGAAGCGCACAAAATCATTGAAGCCGCCATGGCCAAAGTCCTGCTTAATTTCTTTTTTCTCATGTTTCGTCCTCCTTTATTTCCTGAATATGGCCCATGCCAAAGGTTGTTTTGCAAATTAATTTATCAAATATCATAAACATCGCCGGAAGGATGCATACAACGCTGACCGTACTGATGACGGCTCCTCTGGCGAGCAGAGTGCAGATCGAACTGATCATATCAATCTTGGAGTAAAGCGCTACTCCGAACGTTGCGGCAAAAAAGCTGAGCCCGCTTGTAATAATAGAAAGCATGGATGTCTCGTGGGCGATGCGGATGGATTTCCGTTTTGTATTTCCGCGGATACGTTCTTTCTGATAGCGGCTGGTCATCAGGATCGCATAATCTACGGTTGCGCCCAGCTGAATGGTGCCTATGACAATGCTTGCCACGAAGGGCAGTTCCTCCCCTGTATAATATGGGATAGCCATATTGACGCAGATGGCAAACTCAATGACGGCTACCAAAATAACCGGAAGGGATGCCGATTTAAATACGATCATGATAATAATAAAAATGGCTGCGATCGAAGCAATGTTGACATTGCGGAGATCCACATTGGTTACGTCTGCAAGATCCTTTGTAAGGGGGGCTTCCCCGATTACCATGGATTCTTTGCTGTAACTTTTTACGATGGTATTGATCTTCGCGATCTGCCGGTTGACCTGATCGGTTGCGGTTTTGTAGTCGGAACAGATGAACTCCATCTCATAATGGGGACTGATGAGGTTTTCGCTGATCGTGCCCGGAATCATATCGGTCGGAACGGCGGAACCTACTACGGAATCCATGCCGAGAACCCATTTGACACCGTCTACCTGTTCGATCTTTTTCTGCATCTGAGACTTTTCCTTTGCGGACATGCCGGATTTCAGCATGACCATATGGATATTGCTCATATGAAAATCGTCGCTCAGCTTCTTATTTGCAACATTGCTCGGAAGAGACTGGGGCAGTGATTTATCAATGTTATAGTAGATCTGTGTGTTGTTGTTTCCGTAAACGGCAGGAAACAAAAGGATCAGAAAGATCAAAATCGCTGCCTTGTAATGCTTCGTGATAAAGTGGGAAGCGTTGGACAGATCCGGGATGATGGATTTGTGTGTCGTCTTGTCGATCCATTTGTCAAAGATCAGGATCAGGGACGGCAGAAGCGTTACGCAGCAGATCACACCGATGACCACGCCTTTGGCCATGACCACACCGATGTTCATGCCGAGGGCAAAGGTCATAAAACAAAGGGCTGCGAAACCTGCAATCGTCGTAACGGAACTTCCGGCAACGGACTTAAAGGTATTGGAAATTGCATGAGCCATGGCTCTTTGTTTGTCGTTGTCAAACCGTACCTTGTTATCTTCATAGCTGTGGAGCAGGAAGATGGAATAATCCATCGTCACACCCAGCTGAAGAATCGCCGTCAGTGCCTTTGTTATGTAAGAGATTTCTCCGAGAAAGATATTGCTTCCCAGGTTATACAGGATCGCGATGCCGATGCTTGCCAGAAACAGGACCGGCGTCAGCAGGGATTCCATTGTGAGGCACAATACGAGCAGAGACATCACTGCAGCGATGACCACATAGATTGGCATTTCTTCCAGTGCCAGGTTTTTAATATCCGTAACGATGCCGGACATGCCGCTGATAAAACACTGTTTGCCGACGACGTGGCGCATCTGACTGACTGCCTCCATCGTTTCGTCGGATGATGTGGTGTTGTCAAACAGGGCAATCATCATTGTCGCATTCTTGTTAAAGAAAACATTCCGGATCTTTTTCGGCAGCATTTCCTTTGGAAACGTGGTATCTGCCAGGTCGTCGTACCAGAGAACCTTTTTTACATGGTCTACTTTTTCAATTTTGTGTTTGATCTTCTGGACGTCTTTTACCTTGGCGTCTTCTACGACGACCATGGAGAAAGCCCCGGTTCCAAATTCATCTACCATAATGTCCTGACCCTTGACTGTCTCCAGTGAATTGGGGAGATAGCTCAGGATGTCATAGTTGATCCTGGTTTTGGAAATGCCGATCAGTGATGGGATCAACAGCAGAACGGAAAGCAGAACGATTAATTTCCGATGCTTTGCAATCCATTTTCCAAATTTAATCATAATCAGTCCTCCTAAATGAATGACCAAAAGTCATTTTTCTTATTAATGGTATACTATAGAAATGACTAAAAGTCAATAATTATCCGAAAGATTCTTTGGTTTTTTGAAAAATATTGACTTATGGTCATTTTTAAGTATAATGATGTTATAACATAGGCAAAAGCAAAAGGGGGATACAGGCCAATGAGTAAAGTAGAAGAAAATAAAAAGAGAAAGAAAACAGCGCTGCTTGACACGGCATATCACCTCTTTACACAAAATGGCTATCAGAAGACATCAATCTCGGATATTGTAAGCCAGGCAGGGGTTGCCAAGGGGACATTTTATCTTTATTTTAAGGATAAGACCGATATCCGTTATAAGCTGATCGCACACCGGGCCGGACTGATTTTTAAAAAGGCTTACAGGGATCTGGAACGAGCTGATATCCGGCTGTTTGAAGACAAAATCGTGTTTTTGGCAGACAATATTATTGATCAGCTGTACCGGAATCCCACACTCCTGAAACTGATCTCCAAACATCTGGGGTGGGGCATCTTTAAAAATGCGATCAATGAACCGATGGACGGAGACTATGAAAATATATATGAAGCTTATATGAATCTGATGAAGGAATCCGGAAGGGAATTTGAGGAGCCGGAGACAATGATCTACCTGATCGTGGAATTGATTTCCGGAAGCTGTTACAATGCAATTCTGTTCGGACAGCCCGTCACATTGGAGCAGTTAAAGCCGTTTTTGTATAAAACGATCCGCAGTATTATAAAAAATCATCAAAAATAGTACGATGTACGTTATTTTAAGCAAACAACCACAGGAAATCATGTTATAATGAGGGATACGAAAACTGTTAATCAGATGATGAGACCCTCATCAGTAGTTATAAGGAGTATTGAATGAAATCTTGTGGTATTTTGCTGCCTATCTTCAGCCTGCCGTCTTCATACGGCATCGGGTGCTTTTCTAAAGAAGCCTACCAGTTTGTAGACTTTCTGAAATCAACAGGCCAGTCTTACTGGCAGATCCTGCCTTTGGGTACGATCGGGGAGGGGAACTCTCCATATTTATCCTATTCAAGCTTTGCGGGAAGCGTCTTATATATTGACTTAGAGCAGCTCCAGGCAGAAGGCCTTCTGACTCCTGAGGAATGTGACGGCTGGGAGTTTGCGGACGGCGAGGACAAAGTAGACTATGACAGAGTCTTTATGTCCAGGGAGATCCTGCTCTGGATCGCATACAGCCGCTTCCGCGGAGGAAAAGACTACGAAGATTTCAAACATGTCCACAAAGAGTGGCTGGATGACTTCTGCAGATATATGGATTTAAAACAGCCGGGAAAAGGGAGAGAGTATTTTTGCTTTGTCCAGTACAAGTTTTTGAGCCAGTGGCTGAAGCTGAAACAGTATGCCAATGCAAACGGCATCAGTATCATTGGAGACCTGCCATTCTATGTGGCAAAGGAAGGCGCCGATTTTCTGGCACATCCGGAAATGTTTCAGCTTGACGAACAGGGAGAGCCGAGAGTTCAGGGAGGATGCCCTCCGGATGCTTTTGCGGAGAACGGCCAGCTCTGGTCAAATCCTGTCTATGACTGGGAGTATCACAGGAGTACAGGATATGACTGGTGGATGAAGCGGTTAAGCCACAACTTCCTCTTATATGACGTGCTGAGGCTGGATCACTTCCGGGGCTTTGATGAATACTTTGTCATTCCGGCAGATGCCGAGACAGCAGCAGGAGGCAGATGGGAAAAAGGGCCGGGGCTGGAATTTTTCACGGCATTAAAAGAGAGAGTCGGGGATGTGAAGATCATCGCGGAGGATCTCGGTTTTCTCACAGATTCCGTGAGAGAGCTGCAAAAGGAGATCGGTTATCCGGGAATGAAAATACTGGAATTTGCCTTTGGGGCATGGGATGACAGTGCGTATCTGCCGCACAAATATGAAGAAAACTGTGTGGTTTACACGGGAACCCATGATAATGATACGGTCCTCGGATGGTATGGTGACATGCCGGAGGCAGATAAAAATTTCCTGCATCACTATTTAGACCACAGCACGATTGTGCGCACCGGAGAGGTGAACCTGGATCTGATTTCTCTGGCCCTTGAGAGCAGAGGAAATACAGTGATCATTCCGCTTCAGGATTATCTGGGGCTCGGAAGCCGGGCCAGGATCAATACGCCTTCCACGGTGGGGGACAACTGGGAGTGGAGAGTCACAAAAGAGCAGCTGAACAGTGAACTGAGGAAAACGATCCTCACACTGCATGACCGCTACCGGTCAGAAGAAACTATCGGAGGAAACTCATAAGGAGCAGAAACCTATGGCGAAAGTATCCAAAAGAGTAACAAAGGAACGAGTGAGAAAGATCTGTGATATTCTGAACGAGACTTATACGACAGAATACAAATGTTATTTAAACCATGAAAATGCATGGCAGCTGCTGATTGCGACGATGCTAAGCGCACAGTGTACGGATGCCAGAGTCAATATTGTGACAGAAAAGCTGTTTAAAAAATATATGAGTTTAGAGGCATTCGCCCGGGCAGATATCAGGGAACTTGAGAGAGATATTTATTCCACAGGATTTTATAAGAATAAAGCGAAAAACATCATTGGAGCCGCGGGCCAGATCATTGAGCGGCACGGAGGGGAAGTGCCGGAGAGCATTGAGGAGCTGACCGCTCTGGACGGAGTGGGAAGAAAGACTGCCAATGTAATTCGGGGAAATATCTTCCATGAGCCGAGCATCGTGGTGGATACCCATGTAAAAAGGATCTCCAAAAAATTATATTTGACAAAGAACGACGATCCGGTGAAAATAGAGCACGATTTGATGAAGGTGCTGCCGAAAGAGCAGTGGATTCTCTACAATATTCAGATCATTACCCACGGAAGGAACGTCTGTATCGCCAGACGGCCGAAATGCGGGGAATGTACCCTTCAGAGCGTCTGCCCTTCATGTGAGGTATAGCCTATGAGAGAGTACGTTGCCTTTGACCTGGAAACCACAGGACTTTCCGTGGAGGAAGACCAGGTGATCGAGATCGGGGCGGTGAAGGTCAAAAACGGCAAAATTGCCGGAAAATACAACTGTATTATCTATCCGGAGCGGGAAGTGTCGGACTTCATCATCCGGCTGACAGGGATCACGAGGAAGATGCTGGACGGCGGAATCCCCATGCGCGAAGGCGTGGAGGGCTTCCTCGCATTCAGCGAGGGTTATCCGGTGCTGGGACATAATCTGATGTTTGACTACCGGTTCATGAAAACTGCGGCAAAGAGATTTCGTTATGCTTTTGAAAAAGAAGGTGTTGATACCCTCAGGGCCGCCCGGCTGCTGCTTCGCGGGCTGGAGAGCAAAAAGCTTTCGAGTCTCTGTGAGCATTATCACTATGTCAATCAGGCGGCTCACAGAGCCTATGACGATGCACTGGCAACCGCGGTTGTATTTGAGTCCATGAAGAGAGAATTCGGAGAGGACCAGAAGGTCTTTGTTCCGGAACCGCTTCAGTACCGTCCCAAAAAACTCCAGATGATCACGGCAAAGCAAAAACGGTACTTGAACGAACTGAGGAAATATCATAAAATAGAGGATAACGACAGCATAGACGGACTGACAATGAGTGAAGCTTCCAGGATAATAGACGAGATTATTTCAAAATATGGGGTGATGCGATGAAAAAGAAAAGAATGATCGCCGGGATCATAGCGATCCTTTTGGTGATCGTAATGGTCGGCACGACAGTCGCCGGTTATTTAATGGTGTAATTAAGGACAACAATTTTGCAGACGTGAACATTTTAGGAAGGATAGGTATGTCAAAAAGAATGAAAGCCGGCATTGCTGCCGGGATCTTAGCCGTCATCTGCATTGGTGTATTTGTATATATCAGTCAGACGGTAAAAGGGGCTACCAAAGATAATAAAATAGTCCGGGGGGTTATATTCGAAGGAAAATCCCTGGCAGGAATGACAAAGGAAGAAGCAAAAAAACAGATTGAAGATTATATAGAGAAGGAACAGAAAAAAGATATTACATTTTATGTGGACGGCGAGAAAGCAGTGACAAAACTTTCGAAGACAGGCGTCACATGGGATGTGAAGAAAACAGTAAAGGATGCCTACGACGTGGGACGTTCGGGAAGCATTATAAACCGCTATTCCCAGGTCAAGAAAGACAAGACAATCGTAAAGATTGAGCGCAGCTATGACCAGAAGATATTTGACAGGGAACTGGACTCTGCGGCGAAAAAGATTGTCTCAGAGCCCAAAAATGCATCTTTAAAGAGAAAGAACGGAAAGTTTATCATCATAAAAGAAAAGACAGGGTATGCGCTGGACAAAAAGAGTACGTTTCAGGCGTACAAAAAGCAGGTTGAGGCGGAAAGCTTTAAAGTACCTCTGAAAGTTACAAGGAAAAAGGCGGAGTATACCAGCGAAGACATGGCAAAAGTCAAAGATAAGCTGGGGACAAAGACAACCTATTACGGATCTTCCGCACCGGGGAGAAAAGGAAATGTTGCCAACGGCGCAAAGATGATCAACGGAACAGTTGTATATCCGGGAGAAACTTTTTCCGTGTACAAAGCGGTTTCTCCGTTTACGAGCGAGAATGGCTATTACCTGGCAGGCTCTTATGAGAACGGCCAGACAGTGCAGACTTACGGAGGAGGAATCTGCCAGGTCTCTACGACACTTTACAATGCGGTGATCCGGGCGGAGTTAAAGATCAAAGAACGCCACCCTCATTCTATGACCGTATCCTATGTGCCAAGATCTGCCGATGCAGCCATCGCCGGAACTTATAAGGATCTGAAGTTTGAGAACCAGTATGACTTCCCTATATATATAGAAGGAATTGCCGACGGTTCTAATATCACGTTCAGCGTCTACGGACAGAAAACCAATCCGAACCGGCACGTGGAGTTTGTCTCTGAGACGACTTCAGTGAGAAACAGTTCCGGAGAGAAAGTGATTAAGGACCCGACACTGGAAGAAGGGAAACGGGTTGTAGAACAGGTCGGGCATACCGGCTACACTGCGAAGCTTTGGAAGATCGTTAAGGAAAAGGGCAAGAAGACACAGAAGATTCTGTTTAATACGTCCAGCTATATGGCGACTCCGAACACGGTGAGAGTAGGAACCAAGAAAAAAGAGAAGAAAAAAGACGAGGACAAGAAAAAGAAAGACAGCAAATCGACTGAAAAATCAACGGAGAAATCCACAGAAAAGAAAAAAACTCCTGCGAAGAAATCAACAGAAAAGAAGAGTACTCAGGCAACTCAATCATCCAAAGAGAATTGATCAGGGAAAAATCATGAAGATAGGAAAAATTCCGGAAGCCACTTTAAAAAAAGTTATATTAGAACAGCTGGGAGCGAAGCGGGACGAAGTCCTGATCGGTCCCGGCATTGGAGAAGACTGTGCGGCATTGAAGCTTGAAGAAGGAGAGGTATTCGTACTCTCCACCGACCCGATCACAGGAGCGGCCAAAGAAGCGGGCAGGCTGGCAGTGCATATCACCGCCAATGACCTGATCTCTTCGGGAGCCGAACCGGTGGGACTTATGCTCACAGTCCTTCTCCCTCCGGAGACGAAGGAGAAAGAACTCAGGCAGCTGTCGGCAGAGGTGCAGGAAGAGTGCCTAAAGCTTGGCATTGCAGTGATCGGGGGCCACACAGAGGTGACCGATGCGGTCAGGCAGCCCCTGATTTCCGTCACCGGAGTCGGCAGGGTGAAAGAGGAAGAACTTGTGTCTACCAGAGGCGCCAAGCCGGGGCAGGATATCGTGGTGACCAAATACATCGGCCTGGAAGGAACCGGTATTATCGCCAGGGAACAGGAACAACTGTTAAAAGAACGTTTTCCGGAAGAGTTCCTTGACGAGGCGAAGGCCTGTCTTGAACAGGTTTCGGTTGTACCTGAGGGAAAGATCGCACGAAAGTATGCATCCTCCATGCATGACATTACAGAGGGCGGAATTTACGGTGCTCTCTGGGAAGTGGCCCAGGCCTCGGGTGTGGGACTGGAGGTTTCGATCGAGGATATTCCGGTCAGGCAGCATACGATAGAGCTTTGTGAGTTCTTCGATCTGAACCCGTACCAGCTGATCTCCAGCGGTTCTATGCTGATCGTTACGGACCATGGGAACGCTCTTGTGAGAGAACTGGAGCGGGAAGGGATCAAGGCCACGGTGATCGGCCGCACCACAGATTCCAATGACAAGATCATTTACCGACAGGGCAAGGCGGCGAGCCTGGAAGCTCCGAAACAAGACGAATTGTATAAGATTGGAGAGAGATCATGAATCAAGAGCTGAGAGAATCAATATTAAAATTATTAGAAAAGAACAGCCGTCTGGACTTAAAAGAGCTGGCGGTTCTTCTTGATTCTACGGAAGTAGATATCGCCAATGAAATTGCCGAGATGGAAAAGGAACACATTATCTGCGGGTATCACACACTGATCAACTGGGACCACACGAGCCGGGAACAGCTGACTGCCATGATTGAGGTAAAAGTGACACCGCAGAGGGGAGAAGGCTTTGACAAGATTGCAGAACGTATCTACAATTTTCCGGAAGTAAAAGCGCTGTATCTTATGTCCGGGGCCTATGATTTTATGGTCATGCTGGAAGGAAAGACAATGAAGGAGATCTCTATGTTTACTTCTTCTAAACTGGCTCCTCTGGAGGCGGTTTTAAGTACGGCCACTCACTTTGTCCTTAAAAAATATAAGGACCACGGAACGGTGCTGGAGGCAAAAAAAGCAGATAAAAGACAGGCGGTGACTCCATAATGAAAGATATGCTGTCTAAAAAGGCCGTGATGCTGGAACCCTCCGGTATACGGAAATTTTTTGATATTGTGAGCGAGATGCCGGAGGCGATTTCCCTGGGGGTTGGAGAGCCGGACTTTGACACTCCGTGGCGGATCAGGGAAGAAGGTATTTATTCTCTTGAAAAAGGCAGGACATTTTATACATCCAATGCCGGGCTCGTAGAACTCAGGGATGAAATCTGCAGATATTTAAAAAGAAAATATCATTTGCGCTACCGCAATGACGAAGTGCTTGTCTCGGTGGGCGGAAGCGAAGGGATCGATGTGGCTCTTAGGGCTATCATAAATCCCGGGGATGAGGTCATTGTGCCCCAGCCATCGTTTGTCTGCTATGTGCCGTGTGTCATTATGTCAGACGGGGTCCCGGTCACTGTAGAACTTAAAGAAGAGAATAAGTTCAAGCTGACGAGAGAACAGCTTGAGGAGGCGGTGACGGATAAGACGAAAGCCATTATTATGTCATTCCCAAATAATCCTACAGGCGCTATCATGACAAAAAAAGACCTGGAGCCTATTGCCGATTTTGCGAAAGAACATGATCTGATCGTAATCTCTGATGAGATTTACTCTGAACTTACATACGGACACAAGCATGTCAGTATTGGTGCACTTCCGGATATGAAGGAACGGACGATTGTCATCAACGGTTTCTCCAAGGCATTTGCCATGACGGGCTGGAGACTGGGCTATGCGGCAGCTCCGAAAGTCATCATGGAGCAGATGGTGAAGATTCATCAGTACGGTATCATGGCGGCGCCGACCACGAGCCAGTATGCAGCGGTGGAGGCACTCCGCGCCTGTGATGATGAGGTGGAGGAGATGAAAAATTCCTATAACCAGAGGAGACGTTATCTGCTTCACCGGTTCCGGGAACTGGGGCTTGAGTGTTTTGAGCCGGAGGGAGCTTTTTATGCATTTCCGTGTATTAAGGAATTTGGCATGAGCTCGGAGAAGTTTGCGGAAGAACTTTTGAAAGAACAGAAGGTTGCCATCGTCCCGGGAACAGCTTTCGGTGCCTGCGGAGAAGGATATTTGAGAGTATCCTATGCGTATTCCATCGACGAGCTGAAAGAAGCCCTGAACAGGCTTGGCACATTTATTGAGAAACTAAGGAGATAATCATGCTGCATATTGTTCTGCATGAGCCGGAGATGCCGGCCAATACCGGAAATATCGGAAGGACATGCGTTGCCTGCGGCGCGGTCCTGCATCTGATCGAACCGCTGGGATTTAAACTGAATGAGAAGATGATCAAAAGGGCAGGACTGGACTACTGGGAACACCTGGATGTGAGGACTTATGTGAATTTTGAGGATTTTCTTGAGAAAAATCATCATCCTAAGATTTACATGGCAACTACGAAATCCAGGCAGACCTATGCAGATGTCACTTATGGGGGCGCGGATGAAGACGTCTATCTGATGTTCGGCAAGGAGAGTGCCGGGATTCCGGAGGAAATTCTGCTTGACTACAAGGAGACGGCAGTCAGGATTCCGATGCTTCCTGAGATCCGTTCCCTGAACTTGTCCAACTCTGTGGCGATTGTGGCCTATGAGGTGCTGAGACAGCAGAGATTTGACCATTTCCAGAGAGAAGGGCAGCTGCACCGCTACGAGTGGTAGCAAATAAGGAGAGAGAATATGAGAGAGAATGGGCCTTAAGGAAATTCGTAGGTTTTCAAAAGAAAAATTAAAAGAAAATTGGAAAGTTTTAGTTGTTATTCAAACCATTATATTTTTTATCGGCGTAGGATTGTCAGCGTGGCTAGTGGGAACAACCATGCTTTTTCCAGGTTCAATCCTCCAGATCATGGTGGAGCTTATAATGTACGGTCTAATGGCTGTTTTTATCACGGGGAGTGCTGCAGCGTGTCTGAAGGTATTAAAAGGAGAAGAGGCGAAGGTAGAGCAGGTCTTTTATTTGTTCAGGAATAAGACAAAACAGGTTTTATGGCTGATCTTCAGAAAATTTATAATAACTTTGCTGATTGCTTTTCTTATAAACTTTTTTGGCGGTATCATACCTTATGCAATAGGATTGGATGACCCATATATGCCGGCAATTTCGAGTTTCTTGGCTTCGGTTATTGTTGAACTGCGCTATTTTCCGGCACTGTATCTGCTGTTAGAAGGTGAGGAAGAGATATCCCGAAAGGCAATATGGCGGGGAAATGATATGATGCACAAGAATTATATAAGATTATTGGGGCTCTGTCTTTCGTTTCTGCCATGGATGCTGCTTGCCCTGATTCCCTGCGGATTGGGATTATTGATTGTAACTCCTTGGTATCAAATAAGCCTGGCTGTATTTTATACAGATTTAAAGAGACAGGAAAAAAGTAAAATAGAAAAAGGGCATTGAAAAGAAGTGTGCGAATGATGGAAGGCAATTATATCAGCCACATAAGTCTTCAGCTATCTTTCCTGCCGTTTATCCTGTTATCTGTACTTACATGTGGAATCGGATTTTTATTTGTGGTACCATGGAAGAATGTGGCAGAGGCGTTGTTCTATATGGATCTGATCTGCAGAGATAAAAAGTTTGCGGGGCAGATTTGAAGTGGGAGAGTAATGAGAGAGAGAATGAAACTCAAGGATATTTGGGATTTAGCGAAGGTAAGGGCTAAAGATAATCTGTATACTCTGATTTTGATTGAAATTATTATTATAATGATCATCATAGGTCTTGAGACATGGAAAGTAAACTTGGTGGTGCTGTTTCCTGCTCTGCCGGCTGCACTGATGCTGCAGATTTCAAAACAACTGCTGATGTCTGTTTTTTGGACAGGTAATATTTTTGCTTGTATGATGGTAGCCATAGGTGTGGAAGCGAACGTAGACTATATTTTCTATGTATTTGAGAGTAAGTCAAAAGGAATCTTATGGCTGCTTCTCAGAAAAATTTTAATGACGAACGTGTATATGATTTTATTTTCCTGTAGCAGCTATATTTTAAACTTGACACTTTATCTGGATTCTCTCTATCTGTCATTAATAGAACAAATACTGGCTGTTATCGTCGTAGAGCTGCGTTATTTTCCCGCATTATATTTACTTCTGGACGGAGAAGAGCAGAAATGCAGCCCGGCAGTGCGGCGGGGAATCAGCATGATGCATGGTAATTACTTGAGATTAATCGCGTTTTGGCTGTTTTTTCTCCCGCGGCTGTTCATCGGTCTGCTGTTCCTGGTAGTGGGTGTTCTGGTAGTCGCTCCATGGGTTCAGGTTTCTCTGGCCACATTTTATATGGAATTAAAGCAGCAGGAAAAGATAAGAATACGCAGTAAGTCGGAAGATGACATCAGACAAGGCAGTACATGAGAAATAAAAAGATATTTTAAATAAATTAAGAGATAAGAAGGAGATCAATCACATGGCAAAAGAAAAGAAGCTGGTAGAAGCCATCACTGCAATGGATGAAGACTTTGCACAGTGGTATACCGACGTTGTTAAAAAGGCAGAATTAATTGAATATTCCAGTGTAAAAGGATGCATGATCCTTCGCCCCAACGGATATGCCATTTGGGAAAATATTCAGAAAGTAATGGATGCTAAATTTAAAGAGACAGGTGTGGAAAATGTGGCAATGCCGATGTTTATTCCGGAAAGCCTTTTGGAGAGAGAGAAAGACCACGTGGAAGGCTTTGCGCCGGAAGTTGCGTGGGTGACTCACGGAGGGAATAAGAAGCTCGAGGAGCGTCTCTGTGTAAGGCCGACTTCTGAAACTCTGTTCTGTGATTTTTACTCTAATATCATCCAGTCTTACAGGGATCTTCCGAAGTTATATAATCAGTGGGTGTCCGTAGTCCGCTGGGAAAAGAGCACGAGACCGTTCCTGCGCACCTCTGAGTTTTACTGGCAGGAAGGCCATACGGCCCATGCGACAGCCGACGAGGCTGAGGAGCGCACGGTTCAGATGTTAAATATGTATGCGGACTTCTGCGAGCAGTACCTGGCAATTCCGGTTGTCAAAGGACAGAAGACGGAGAAAGAAAAGTTTGCAGGGGCCAATGCCACTTATACGATCGAAGCACTGATGCATGACGGAAAAGCTCTTCAGTCAGGGACAAGCCATAACTTCGGGGATGGATTTGCTAAAGCGTTTGATATCCAGTATACCGATAAGAACAACAAACTGCAGTATGTCCATCAGACATCATGGGGCATGTCCACACGTATTATCGGGGCGATCATTATGGTCCACGGCGACGATTCAGGACTCGTGCTGCCTCCGAAAATCGCACCGGTACAGACGATGATCGTGCCGATCATGCAGAAAAAAGAAGGAGTTCTCGAAAAAGCAGAAGAGATCAGAGAGCGCCTTTCTAAAAATTATAAAGTAAAAGTAGACGATTCCGACAAGAGTCCGGGATGGAAGTTCAGTGAACAGGAAGTTCAGGGAATCCCAACCAGAATCGAGATCGGACCGAAAGATATCGAAAAGAACCAGGCAGTGATTGTGCGCCGCGATACGAGAGAAAAGATTTTTGTTTCTCTTGACGAGATCGAATCAAAGCTTTCCGAAGTGCTTGACCAGATGCAGAAAGACATGCTGGAACGGGCGAAAAAGCATTTGGAGGAGAATACCCACGAGGCAGGAAACTGGGATGAGTTTACGGAGATCATCGAAAAGCAGCAGGGCTTTGTAAAAGCAATGTGGTGCGGGGAAACCGAGTGTGAAGAAGCCATCAAGGACGAGACAGGGGCTACTACCAGATGTATGCCTTTTGAACAGGAACATCTCGGAGACGTGTGTGTGCACTGTGGAAAACCTGCGAAGAAGATGGTTCTTTTCGGAAAAGCATATTAAAGGAATTTTATGTTTAAGATTGAGATACCTGAAAAAGCAAAACAGATCATAAATCAGCTGGAACAGGCCGGCTACGAAGCATATGTCGTAGGCGGCCCGGTCCGGGACTGCATTTTGGGGAAATGCCCTACGGACTGGGACATTACCACATCCGCATCTCCTTACCAAGTAAAGGAGATTTTTTCATATACGATCGACACGGGAATCGCCCACGGTACGGTGACAGTGATGATGGGAAAAGAACCGTTTGAAGTGACCACTTACCGGGTGGACGGAGAATACAGAGACCATAGAAGGCCCGAAGAAGTCTGTTTTACCAAATCCCTGAAAGAAGATCTGCTGAGAAGAGATTTCACTATCAATGCCATGGCATACAATGACAGAGACGGACTGATCGATTATTACGGCGGAGCGGAGGATCTTAAAAAGAAGACCATTCGCTGTGTGGGAGATGCCCGCAGACGTTTTGATGAGGATGCCCTCAGAATTTTGAGGGCGCTGCGCTTTCAGGCACAGCTTGGCTTCGTGATAGAAGAAGAGACAAAGCAGGCCATACAAAAACAGGCGAAGTTCTTAAAAGATATCAGTGCGGAGAGGATTCAGACGGAGCTCACAAAGCTTCTCCTGTCCGATCACCCGGAAACGATCCTTGACGCATTTGATCTGGGCGTTACAAAAGTGGTGCTCCCGGAATTCGACCGGATGATGGAGACACCTCAGAATAACCCTCATCACTGCTATAACGTAGGAGTTCATACGGTGGAGGCTTTAAAAAATACTGAGCCGGACCATATACTGCGGTGGACGATGCTGCTCCACGATGTGGGAAAGCCTGAAGCCAGAGTCGAAGGGAAAATAAAAGACAGTTTTCAGGGACATAACACCATCGGAGAAGAGGTGTCCAGGAAGATTTTGAAAAGACTGAAATTTGACAACCAAACCATAAAGCAGGTGACCAGACTTGTATATTGGCATGACGTACGGTTCGGTTCTTTGGATGAGGTCAGCAAAAAGACTGTGAGACGCTGGGTCAGCAGAATTTCGGTGCCACTGTTTGAGAAACTTTTAAAAGTCCAGCAGGCAGATATTTCAGCCCAGAGCACTTTTATGCAGGAGGAAAAGCAGCAGATCCTTGACCGTACGAGACTGCTGTTTGAGGAAATCAAAGAGGAAAAGGACTGTCTTCAGGTGAAAGATCTGGCTCTTGACGGAAAGGACCTGATCAGTCTGGGAATGAAACCCGGCAGAGAAATAGGAGAAATGCTGGCAGGACTTTTAGAACTTGTTTTAGAAGATCCGGCCAAAAATAAAAGGGAAGTATTGGAGCAGGCTGTCAGGAAGAAAAGAGGAGAGTTATGATCATACTTGTGATTCCGTTTTGTATCTTTCTTTACCTGTATATGATCTATCCCGGGAAGCCAAGAAAACATCCGGTGCTGGAAACGAAATGTTTTGCTCACCGGGGGCTCCATGGCTTTCACGGGATACCGGAAAACTCTATGGAGGCTTTCAGGAATGCGGTTACCTACGGATATGGGATTGAACTGGATGTACAGCTTACAAAAGATGATGTGATGGTCGTCCATCATGATTACGATCTGAAGAGAACCTGCGGTGTCAACAAAAAGATTCGTGATCTGACCTACCGGGAGCTTAAGAGATATTCTCTGATGGAGACAAAAGAACGGATTCCCCGGTTTGCGGATGTGCTGGCTTTGGTAGACGGAAAGGTGCCGCTTCTGGTGGAACTGAAAATGGAGCACTGTGACCGGAAACTCTGCCGGCTGGCGGCAGAAGTGCTGGATCAATACCGGGGACTCTACTGTATGGAATCTTTTCATCCGTTTGCACTGTTCTGGTTCAGGCTAAACCGTCCGGAAGTCATACGCGGGCAGCTGTCCATGAATTTCAGAAAGGATCACCATAAGGGGAACCAGCTTGCCTACTGGGCGGAACAGAATCTTTTGACGAACTTTGCCACAAAGCCGGATTTTATTGCATACAAATATATTTACTGGGAGGAGCCGTCCCTAAAGCTGTGCCGGAAGATTTCGGGAATCTCGGTCTATGGATGGACGTTCCGAAGCAGAGAGGAATATGAAAAGTACCGCAGAAAGTTTTATGGATTTATTTTTGAAAAGTTTATGATATAATGTACGCGAAGCGTGAATATGATAGCATTGCGCACTCGGAAGGAGATGTAAGTCAGAGATGAAGAAAAATATCGCTGTGATCTTCGGGGGAAGATCCTCCGAACATGAAGTGTCCTGTGTTTCGGCTGCCACAGTCATACGAAGCCTGGATGAAGAAAAATATAATGTGATTTTAGTGGGGATAACAAAAGACGGCCGCTGGCTGCTTGTGGATAAATTAAAAGAGATTGAAGACGGAAGCTGGAGAGAATCCAGGGTGAATGCGATTATTTCTCCGGATACAGAAGATAAGGCATTGGTACTCCTCGCAGAGGGTACATACCGGCTGCAGCCTGTGGATGTAATCTTCCCGGTGCTTCACGGTTTAAACGGAGAAGACGGGACCATTCAGGGACTGTTTGAAATGGCTCAGATCCCGTATGTGGGATGCGGGGTACTGGCTTCCGCGGTATCGATGGATAAGGTTTATACAAAGATCATTGTGGAAGACCTTGGAATCCGGCAGGCACAGTTTGTCCATATCCGCAGGAGTGACTTAACTCAGATGGAGGACGCTCTTGACCGGGCAGAGGCAAAGCTTTCTTATCCGATGTTTGTGAAGCCTTCCCGGGCAGGGTCTTCCGTGGGAGTTTCCAAGGCGGAGGACAGGGAAGCACTTTCAAAAGCACTGTCAAAGGCTGCCGAACATGACCGCAATATTTTAGTGGAGGAGACCATCGTTGGACGGGAAGTGGAATGCGCCGTCCTCGGAGGAAAAGAGATAAAGGCTTCCGGTGTGGGAGAAATTCTGGCCGCTGCCGATTTCTATGATTATGATGCCAAATATAATAACCAGGAATCAAAGACCCTGATCGATCCTCCGATGCCGGAGGAGACGAGAGAGGAGATCCGGAAATCCGCAGCTGAGATTTTTAAGGCTGTTGACGGATACGGTCTTTCCCGCGTAGACTTCTTTATTGCAGAGAATGGGGAGGTCGTGTTCAATGAGATCAATACACTTCCAGGATTTACGTCCATCAGCATGTATCCGATGCTCTGGGCGGCCCAGGGAATCAAAACGCCGGCCCTTGCAGACGAGCTGATCCGTCTTGCGGAAGAAAGGTTTGAATAAATATGAGCAGTGTACGTGACAATGCGCCCATCGGAGTATTTGACTCAGGGGTCGGGGGGCTTACCGTAGCCAGGGAGATCATGAGACAGCTTCCCGATGAAAGCATGATCTATTTCGGAGATACGGCCAGGGTACCCTATGGTACGAAGTCGAAAGATACGGTCATCCGGTACTCCAGGCAGATCGTAAATTTCCTGTTGAGCAAAAATGTAAAGGCCATTGTGATAGCCTGCAATACGGCCAGCGCCCTTGCTATGCACAAGCTCCAGCAGGAATATATCGTTCCCATGATCGGCATGGTGCGTCCGGGGGCTATTGCGGCCGCCAGGGCCACGAAGAATCACCATATCGGCATCATTGGAACCAATGCCACTGTAAAGAGCGGCCAGTATGGAAAGTATTTAAGGGAACTGAACCCGGATGTAACCGTGGTGACAAAAGCCTGCCCTCTGTTTGTGCCCCTCGTGGAAGAGGGACTGATCGACGACAGGATCACAGAAGACATGGTATCCAGATATTTGCGGGAGTTTGACCAGTATCAGATCGATTCCCTGATCCTTGGATGTACCCACTATCCTTTGCTGCAAAATCCCATCAAAAATTTTGTGGGTGACAATGTAACCTTGATCAATCCCGCCTACGAGACGGCGAAATCTCTGAGGGAACTTCTGAAAGAAAGGGAGATGGAGGCGGAGAGCGGCCATACAGCTGAGTATCATTATTATGTCAGCGATATGGAAGATCAGTTTCTGAGTTTTGCGGACCGGGTTCTGCCCTGTCATGTGGAAAAAGTACAGCCCATAGATATTGAAAGGTATTAGAGGAGACAAATGAACAAAGAAGTGATTATCAATATTTCCGGTCTTCAGCTGGATGCCGGTACGGAAGAACCTATCGAGCTGATGACGACAGGGGATTACTATCTGAAAAACGGAAAGCACTATGTCATTTATGATGAGCTGACCGACGATTCCCAGGTCGTAAAAAACCGTCTCAAGATCAGCCCGAAGGTCGTGGAAGTAACAAAAAAGGGAGCCAGCAGCTCCCATATGGTATTTGAGCGGGGAAAAGAAAACCTCACTTATTATGACACTCCTTTCGGAAGCCTTCTGCTTGGGATCAATACAAGCAAGATCGACCTTGAGGAGAAAGAAGACAGCATGGCGCTGCACATCGACTACGGACTGTCCATTAACTCAGACCACGTTTCAGACTGTTCCATCGACGTGTCCATTGCGTCGAAGCAGCAGGAACACAGTGACTGCACAGACAGTGCCCAGTAGGATCCCGCCGAGGACATCGGTTGGATAATGTACATACAGATACAGCCTGCTGAACGCGATCAGTGCTGCCAGGACAAAAGCTGGGATTCCCAGCTTTTTGTCGTATAAAAACAAGGATACGGCGGCACAGAAAGAAGAAGCTGTATGACCGGACGGAAAAGAATACTGGCCCGGAGGAGGAATCAGAAGTTTGATATCCCGATAGGTAAAAGGTCTTGCCCGGCCCACCAAAGGCTTGATGATATGATCCCCTAATATGTAAGTAACCAGCATAGCAATGAGCATGCCGACACCCGCTTTTCTGTATTTTTTTGTGAACAGAAGGATAACGGCGATCAGAATCCATATCGTGCCCGCGTCGCCTAAATGTGTGATCCTGGAGAAGAAATCATCCAGGAACGGGGTTCTTATATGTGTTTGGATAAAGTCTAGTATTTGAAAATCCATAAAGGCTCCTCACTTTTTTTATTAAATTATATCACAAAACCGGGCTTCGTGTTATAATATCAAAATGAATTACAACAGATAGAAGGAATGAAGATGATTACACTAGTTGCAAATCACATCGGAGTGGATACCTACCTTTGGCTCCGGGAAGCCGTAGGCTTTAAAAAGCTCACCAGGACTCAGGCCGTGAAGGCGCTGAAAAACAGTCTTTATGTGGTGGCGGCCTATGCGGATGACAGGATCGTCGGCATGGGGCGGATCGTGGGGGACGGAGCGGTCATCTGTTATATCCAGGATCTCATGATACATCCGGACTACCAAAAGGCCGGTGTCGGAAGCAAAATAATTGAAAATCTGATTGCTTTTGTGGAGAGTATCCGGGAGGATGACACAGAGATGATGCTGGACCTGATGTGTGCAAAGGGAAGAGAAGCCTTTTATGAGGCCCATGGTTTTATCTCCAGGCCAAATGAGAGTCTGGGACCCGGCATGATAAGATACCTAAAGGAAAGGAGAGCATAAAAATATATGGAAGAGAAGAGATATGACCCTTATACAGGAGAAGAGATCAAGGAACAGGTGCAGGAGTTTGAAAGTCAGGAAGAGAATGATATCCAGAGAGAGACTGAAGTTCAAAGCGAACCGGAAGCAGAGGAGGTGCAGTCTCAGACAGCTTCATCTGATACGATTGTAGTAGGTGAGAGCGGATATTATTATCAGCAGAATCAACAGGCGAATTACGGATATCAGGGAGGCCAGACCGGCGGACCGGCATATCAGAGTCAGGAAGAGCCCCCTCAGAACAATTATGCAACGGTCTCTCTTGTGCTGGGTGTCCTGGCGATCGCACTGGCCTGCTGCTGTTTTCCGGTATCATTTGTCCTTGGCATCGTTGCGATCGTATTATTCTGTATTTCCCCGAAATACATGGGAAAGAAAGACGGCAAGGCTGTGGCAGGTCTGATCTGCGGCATCTGCGGACTGGTCCTCTCCATCATGATCACTGTTTTCGTGGCTGTAAATCTTGCAGGCGGCGATTTTGAGAGCTACATTAATAATTATGATACTCATGACACCAAGCCTGATAACGATGATTTTTGGGATGATACGGACGATGTAGACACAAATGACAACTGGGACGAAGAAATCTAAATGATGCAAAAGATTCTAAAATTTATTCCGGCATTTCCATGTGTATTTAAGCTGGTCACCAATCTTTACTGCCCCGCCTGCGGAGGGACCAGGGCGGCGCTGGCTTTTTTAAGGCTTGATTTTTTGACATCGCTGAAATGCAATCCAACGTTTGCCTATCTTGTATTGATTGCGGGGTGGCTTGGCATTGGAGCATTGGTCAGGAAAACAGGAAAGGGAACTGGGGAAATCTTTCGTTTCCGTATGTGGATGCTGTATGTGGGACTGGCAGTATTTTTTGGATTTGGGATACTGAGAGATATAGGATTATATTTTTATCATTATGATTATTTGGGAGATTTTTATTAATTAAATGCGTGTAACACAGAAAGCAGTGCGGAAACGAAAAAGGTTCCGGCACTGCTTCATTATTTGAATACTTTCTGCTTCTGCATTGTATCCTTCCATTTTTCAAATTCATCGATTGTCAGGGGCTTGGAAAAATAATACCCCTGAACCATCTCACAATGGAACTGTTTTAAAAGTTCCATCTGTTCCTTTGTTTCTATTCCCTCCGCTACCAGATGGATACCTAACTTCTCTGAAATTTCAATAAATCCGGAGATGATTGTCTGGGCCTTTGGGTTTGTCATATCGACAAAGAACTGACGGTCCAGCTTTATTGTATCCACATCAAAATCCTTCAGCAGTGCAAGTGCAGAATACCCAACACCGAAATCATCCAAGGCACAATGAAATCCCAGCCTGTGCATTTGTTTAATGCAGTTCTTCACCATCTCCCGCTGCTGCTTGTCTAAAAAACTGTATTCGGTTAATTCAAATTCAATCATACCGTCGGGAATCCCATACTTGGCCTTTAATTCAGAAAACTTTCTGAGAAAATTCAGGTCCTTGAAATGCGCTCTGGATAAATTAACGGATATCGGAAACAGATCCTTCTGCTGTTCTATCCGCTTATGAAGATAAGCGCAGACTGTCTCGTATACATACAGATCCAGTCTGCAAATTTTACCGTTCTCTTCAAACAGCGGTATAAAGTCTGAAGGACAGATCATGCCTTTATCCGGATGAATCCATCTGACCAATGCCTCGGCTCCGCTGAGTGTCAGATCAGCCAATCTGACCTTGGGCTGGAGATAGATCTGAAAATCTCGTTTTTTTATGGAGTCTTCAAACATAGTGTTTAGTTCATACTCTAACTGCATCTGTTTTGCCATCTCCGGATGAAAGAAAGAACACGGATCTGTTCCGTGCCGCTGTCTGCAGGCTGTCCTGGCCCGGTCAAGTACGATCGTGACATCCAGTTTCGGGTCATCAACAAGATAAATGCCCTGCAGAATAGTAAACTGATATTCAATATCTGAAGATGCATTAAAAGAATTGATATCTGCAGTCATTTTCTGGAGCCGGTATCTGATTGCTTCTTTGCTGTGTTCTTTCAGACAAAGAAAAAAACAGTCTGAATTGTCCCGGGCAGCTATTTCTCCGGTGCAGATGTGCCGGATGAGCTTACTGTAGATATACTTTAATGTATCATTTCCTGCAGCAGATCCAAAATATTCATTTATAAATTTAAAGCCTTTTATATTTAGAAAAACGACCGCATAAGTGGAAGGTTCCATCCGAGCCGCCAGTTTTTCATATGCTGCCCGAAATGCCGTATCATTCATTCCTCCTGTCAATGCATCTGTGAATGCGATCCTTTCAACCTGCTTTTGTCTTAGCCTGTAAAAAAGAATTACAGAAAGAAAAAGAAAACAAACTAAATAAGTCATTATTATCACCCCAATAATACTCCCTTAGAATAATACCACTGTCTCACAAATTCATCAATCATAAATCTGTGTACATATACGCACAGCCTGCCAACAGTACAGTGTCAGTGTCTCAACAGTGAGGAGAGTATTTTCCATGTTAAATAAGCTTGGATTTGCCCGGGCAATGAATGCAAAAGGAACCGGAGCTGTTTTTCAAAATGACGACGCAGCGGTTCTGGACTTTGACAAAATAGGAAGGAGTTACAGCATCTTAGAAAACTGATAAATCCTGAGCACGAATGAGAATCAATAAAATTCCAATTTCCTATTGACTTTATATGAAATGCTTTTTATAATACAACAAAACAATTCATACCAGTCATATAGGAAATGGAGAGAAAGCCATGTATCAGAAGAAATCCAGAGAAGAAAGAAATTTGAAATTTGAAACACTGCAGCTGCATGTGGGACAGGAGCAGGCTGATCCGGCTACTGACGCCAGGGCAGTTCCCATTTACCAGACATCTTCTTATGTCTTTCACGACAGTGAGCACGCAGCGGCCAGATTTGATTTAAGCGATGCCGGAAACATTTACGGCAGACTGACCAACCCGACTCAGGATGTATTTGAACAGCGCATAGCAGCTCTGGAAGGAGGAGCGGCGGCACTTGCCACAGCGTCCGGCGCAGCAGCCATTACATATACGATCCAAAACCTTGCACAAAACGGAGATCATATTGTAGCAGCAAAAAATATTTATGGCGGAAGCTA
This sequence comes from Anaerostipes sp. CAG:276, assembly GCF_000432215.1. NCBI lineage: Bacteria > Bacillati > Bacillota > Clostridia > Lachnospirales > Lachnospiraceae > Anaerostipes > Anaerostipes sp. CAG:276. The sequence continues at coordinate 92,067 of NZ_FR889199.1, read as the reverse complement.
TAATCTTCTGGCCCACACGCTGCCGGAATTCGGAGTGGAAACAACGTTTGTGGACATTTTTGAGGATGGAGCCGTGGAAGCAGCTGTCAAAGAAAACACAAAAGCAGTGTTTATTGAAACATTGGGCAATCCTCATTCGGATGTGGCGGATATAGAGAAGATGGCAGAGATTGCACACAGACACCGGATACCTCTTGTAATCGACAATACATTCGGGACTCCTTATTTAATCCGTCCCATTGAGTATGGAGCGGATATCGTCGTACACTCTGCAACAAAATTTATCGGAGGTCATGGGACTGCCATTGGAGGGGTTATTGTAGACAGCGGAAATTTTGACTGGGAGGCATCAGGGAAATTTCCTTCCCTGACCGAGCCAAATGCAAGCTATCACGGCATCAGCTTTACGAAAGCAGCGGGCAGAGCAGCATTCGTCACAAAGATCCGCGCAATTCTGCTTAGAGATATGGGAGCAGCCCTTTCTCCATTTCACGCATTCCTATTTCTCCAGGGATTGGAGACATTATCTTTAAGAGTGGAAAGGCATGTGGAAAATGCACTGAAAACGGTAGAATTTTTGAGTCAGCATCCCCAGGTGGAGGCGGTGCATCACCCTTCTGTGACCGCAGATGAAGAACAAAAGAAATTGTATGAAAAATATTTTCCAAACGGCGGCGGTTCGATCTTTACGTTTGAGATCAAGGGAGATGACAGGACGGCAAAAGAGTTCATTGACAATCTGGAGATCTTTTCGCTGCTGGCAAATGTAGCCGATGTGAAATCTCTCGTGATTCATCCGGCATCTACGACTCATTCACAGCTGAATGAGGAAGAATTGAAAGAACAGGGGCTGAGAGCAAATACTATCAGACTTTCCATCGGAACAGAGAACATAGATGATATTCTTGAAGATCTAAGTGAAGCTTTTAAGGCAGTTAAAAAATAGAAAGATTCGGATAAAACGATGTCTGCTCAGGCTGAAAGAAGCCTGTCAGACATCGCTTTTTCTGTGTAGACAGAGAAAATCGAACATGATAAAATTGCTTTAATGTATTACAGGAATAAAGGAGAAGCAGATGAAGATATCAGAATTACTAAAGGAAAAGGCCACCATTTCATTTGAAGTATTCCCGCCCAAGAACAAAGAAGGGGATATTTCTTCCATTTACTATACCATTGAGGAACTGGCAAAACTGGACCCGGATTTTATCAGTGTTACATACGGAGCCGGCGGATCTTCCAAGGGAAAGACCGTGGAGATCGCATCGGCCATTAAAAATAAGTATCAGATCGAGTCCGTAGCTCATCTAAGCTGCATTACATCCACAAAAGAAGATATTCTCACGGAATGCAGGGCATTAAAGGAGCACAATGTCGATAATATTCTGTCACTGAGGGGAGACTATCCTGCGGGAGAAGAAGAAAAATACCGGGGAATGGATCTGGAGTTTCACTATGCCAGCGAACTGAACGGATTTATCAGAGAAAATTTCGGGGATTCCTTCTGCCTTTCCGGGGCATGTTATCCCGAAGTCCATCAGGAGGCAGACTGTTTCCGGGATGATTTAGAAGCACTGAAAAAGAAGGTGGATGCGGGGGCAGAATACCTGATCACCCAGATTTTCTTTGACAACAGCTATTACTACCGGCTGGTAAAAGAAGCGAGAAAAATAGGCATTGATGTTCCGATTCTTGCAGGGATCATGCCGGTGACAAATGCAAAATCTCTTCTGCGCACGGCCAAATTGTGCGGCTGCTCCATTCCGTTCCAGCTTTCCACGATGATCGAGACATATTATAATTATCCTGAGGCTATGAAAGAGATCGGGATTAACTATGCTGCCCACCAGATCATAGACCTGATCACAAACGGGGTGGACGGAATTCATATCTATACGATGAATAAGCCGGAGATCGCGCAGAGGATCTTTGGAAATATTCCGACCGTGTTAAAAGAGCTGAATCATGATTAAAGAAAATACACTGAAATACTTAGGGCATTCGGGGCAGCAGATCACGGATGAGATGGAAAGCCTGCTGGATGATTGTATCCGGGAGGTGAAACAGGCTTCCCAGCCCAAGGTTATCTCACGCAGATTTGAGCTGTCAGGGGAAACGCCCTATATAAAAGAACTGGGAGTTCATCTCCCCGGGGATCAGATACAGGAGGCTTTCTTGCAGTGCAGCCACTGCCTTTTTATCGGAGCGACCCTCGGGGTCACCCTGGAGCGAAAGGTAAAGTACTACGAAAAAAGCAATATGACAAAAGCAGCCGTTATGGATGCGGCGGGAAGCGCTTATCTGGAAGCTTACTGCGATGAGTATGAAGAAGGGCTGGGGTATCCAAACAGATCATACCGACTCTGTCCGGGCTATGGTGATATTCCGCTGTCCTTCAACAGGGAGATCGCAAGAGTGCTCGATGTTGGGAAAACTCTTGGGGTCACACTTACGCCGGATCATCTGATGATACCTCAGAAATCCATGCTGGGTCTCATAGGTATCGGCACGCCTGAGAGGAAAAAACAGTGCGGACAGTGTGTAATGAAAGAAGACTGTGCATTTAGAAAGAGAGGCCAGAGATGTTACTAGACAGAATCGGAAAAGACTTACTCATATTTGACGGGGCCATGGGGACCCAGCTTCAGGAGGCAGGACTCCGCGCCGGAGATATCCCCGAAGAATTAAATATTGACAGACCGGAGCTGATCGTATCGATTCATGAAAAATATCTTGGGGCAGGAGCAGACTTTATCACGACCAACACATTCGGATGCAATGAACTGAAAATGCAGGAGTCAAAATACGAATACCGGGATATGCTGCGCGCCGCGGTTTCCAATGCAAATGAGGCAAGAAAAAATGCAGGGCGTGAACAGGATGCCTATATCGTACTCGACATCGGTCCCATCGGACAGCTTTTAGAACCCATGGGTACCCTTACGTTCGATGAAGCCTATGACATCATCCTTTCACAGGTGGAAACGGTGAAACATGATGTGGATGCGGTGCTGTTTGAGACGATGAGCGATCTGTATGAGGTGAAAGCCGGTATCCTGGCAGTAAAAGAAAACACATCTCTGCCGGTGTTTGTGACTATGACATTTGAACAGAACGGGCGGACTCTGTCCGGAAATGATCCGGTCACCTTTGTAAATACAGTGCAGGGTCTGGGAGCGGATATGCTGGGCGTCAACTGTTCTTTAGGACCGGCAGAGCTGGGGCCGATCATTGAAGAAATTTTAAGCGTATCTTCTGTGCCTGTGATGATTCAGCCAAATGCAGGACTTCCATGCCTGGAACACGGGGAGACCCATTATCATGTGACCAGCGATGAATATGCTGAGCTTATGCAGGGATATTTGAAAGACGGCATCTCCGCCGCAGGAGGGTGCTGCGGAACGACTCCGGAATTTATCCGGAAGTTAAAAGCCGCGGCTCCGAAAAAAGCGGCACCGAGAAAGATTGAAAAAAAGACGAGGGTGTCCAGCCAGACAAAAACCGTTACATTCGGAGACCGGGTCATCGTCTGCGGGGAACGGCTTAATCCAACCGGAAAGAAGAAACTGAAGCTGGCCCTGAAAGAAGAACGGTATGATGAGCTCGTATCGGAGGCAATCAAACAGGATGAGGCGGGAGCCGATGTGCTGGATGTAAATGTGGGTCTGCCGGGTATCGATGAACCGGAGACGATGAAACATGTGGTAAAACTCCTCCAGGAAGTGATCACCCTGCCGCTTCAGATCGACAGTTCCAATGCCCGGGCCATTGAGCTGGCATGCCGGTATTACAACGGAAAGCCGCTGATCAACTCTGTCAACGGAAAAGACGAAGTCATGGAAGCCATTTTTCCAATCGTGAAAAAATATGGGGGCGTTGTAATCGGTCTGACGTTAGATGAGGGAATTCCTCTGAAAGCAGAAGAGAGATTTGAAATCGCACAAAAAATCATTGCGAAGGCGGCGGAATACGGCATTGGGAAAGAAGACATTATCATCGACTGTCTGACCCTGACGGCTTCTGCACAGCAAAAGGAAGTAAAGGAAACGCTAAAAGCGATAGAGATGGTAAAGAAGCTGGGAGTGCATACTGTTTTGGGCGTCTCCAACGTCTCCTTCGGCCTTCCGAACCGTCCGCTCTTAAACCGGACATTTCTCGCACTTGCCATGCAGGCCGGGCTGGATCTGCCGATCATTAATCCTCTGGATAAGGAGCTTATGGGCACCATCGATGCGTTTCATGTCTTGTTTTATAAAGATATCGACAGTGAAAGCTACATCAGGAATCAGTCAAATGCGGCAGAGACGAAAGCAGCAGTTCAGACAGAGTTCTCTCTCCACGACATCATTCTCCACGGACTGAAGGATGAAGTGGAGGCAAAGACGAGAGAAGAACTGGAAAAGAAAGAACCGCTGGTACTGATCAATGAGGTGATTATTCCGGCTCTTAATGTGGTTGGAAAAGACTATGAGACGGGGAAGATCTTTCTCCCTCAGCTGATCCAGTCGGCAGAGACGACAAAAAAAGCCTTTGAGGTTGTGAAGCAGTGTTTCACCGCAGATGCAGGCGAGGAAAAAGGACCGGTGGTGATGGCCACTGTGGAGGGTGATATCCATGATATCGGGAAAAACATCGTCAAAGTCGTCCTGGAAAGCTATGGATACCGGATTATCGACCTCGGCAAAGATGTGAAGATAGAAAAGGTAGCAGAGGCATGGAAGAAGTATCAGCCGAAGGCAATCGGCCTGAGCGCACTGATGACGACTACGGTCATATCGATGGAAAAAACCATTCAAAGACTCCGGGAGGAGGACTGCAGCTGTCCGATCTGGGTAGGAGGAGCGGTGCTCACAGAAGATATTGCAAATAGTATCGGAGCCGACTACTATGCGGAGGATGCCATGGCATCTGTGGCCCTCCTGGAAAAGCTTATTTAATGCCTGGAGGGTTAGAAACAGTGAGAAATACGAAAGAACATTTCAAATATGCAGTTACAAAATCCATACCGGTTTTCTTTGGATATATATTTCTGGGAATTGCGTTCGGCATCCTTATGTCAAAGGCAGGATACGGGCCGTTCTGGACACTGGCTGCAAGCCTGTTCATATATGCCGGTTCTATGCAGTTTGTCTTAGTGTCTTTTCTCGCAGCAGGAGCGCCATTGGGCCTTGTGGCACTCACAACACTGTTTATCAACGGCAGGCATATGTTTTACGGTCTCTCCTTCGTGGAGCGTTTCAGGAAAATGGGCAGATATTACCCTTATATGGTATTCTCTCTGACAGATGAGACGTATTCGGTCCTCTGCTCTATTCCGGATGAGAAAACAGAGGCGGAACCCAGGATCATGTTCTGGATCTCAGCTTTGGATCAGGCTTATTGGGCAGCTGGTTCTCTGATCGGGGCACTGGCAGGAGGTCTGCTTCCATTTGATTTTAAGGGCATCGAGTTCTCCATGACAGCACTGTTTCTGGTGATTTTTCTGGACCAGTGGAAAAATTCCAAAAAACACGGCGCAGCGGCAGCAGGACTTGCTGTTTCCGTTTTCTTCTTGATTCTGTTGGGACCGGACCGGTTTTTACTGCCCTCACTGCTGATACTTGCGGCAGTCATGTGCCTTGGCTTTATAAGAGAGGAGCAAAAGGGGGAATGTAAGGAATGATGAAGGCGGTTTCTATTATGGCAGTGGTAGCATTTGTCACACTTTTTACGAGAGTACTTCCGTTTGTATTATTTGGAGGAAAGAAAGGCATGCCTAAAATGATCGGCTATCTGGGAAAGGTACTTCCGGCGGCTATCATCGCGGCACTTGTGGTGTATTGTTTTAAAGAACTGACAATTCAGCCTGCTCTTCAGAAACTGTGGAGCCTGGCGGCAGGGGCGGCAGTCATTCTGCTTCACCTTTGGAAGAGGAACACCCTGCTCAGCATTGCAGGCGGAACAGTGCTGTATATGCTGCTCGTACGGATATAAGAGCAGGAACGGCTGGAATAAATGCAGTAAGTTTTCCCTGTTAGTCCCGGCTTTTTTGGGAACCCTGTGACTTGCGCAACTTGGCCAAATAGGATATAATAAGTTTGATGTGAAAAAAATAACAATTCATTAAAGAATTATGGAGGATTTATCATGTTAGTATCAGCAAAAGAGATGTTGAATAAGGCAAAAGCCGGACACTACGCTGTAGGACAGTTTAACATCAATAATCTGGAGTGGACAAAGGCAATCTTATTGGCAGCAGAAGAGACAAGATCACCGGTGATCTTAGGTGTTTCTGAAGGTGCCGGAAAATATATGACAGGATACAAGACAGTGGTTGGAATGGTAAACGGAATGTTAGAAGGATTAAACATTTCTGTACCGGTTGCCCTTCACTTAGACCATGGTTCTTATGAAGGATGCAATGCTTGTATCGAAGCAGGTTTTTCTTCTGTTATGTTCGACGGATCACACTACCCGATCGAAGAGAATATTGAAAAAACCAAGGAATTGGTTCAGGTAACAAGAGGAAAAGGAATGTCCATCGAAGCTGAAGTAGGTTCCATCGGCGGAGAAGAAGACGGAGTCATCGGAAAAGGTGAATGTGCAGATCCTGAAGAGTGTAAGGCAGTCGCTGACTTAGGTGTTACGATGCTTGCAGCGGGAATCGGAAACATCCACGGAAAATATCCTGAAAACTGGGAAGGATTAAGCTTCGAGACACTGGATGCGATCCAGAAGCTGACAGGAGACATGCCGTTAGTACTGCACGGCGGTACAGGAATCCCTGATGACATGATCAAAAAAGCAATCACTCTCGGAGTCGCAAAGATCAACGTAAACACAGAGTGCCAGATTGCATTTGCCGAGGCTACACGCGGATACATTGAAGCAGGCAAAGACAGAGAAGGAAAAGGATTTGACCCGCGTAAATTACTTGCTCCTGGTACAGATGCGATCAAAGACATGGTGATCACAAAGATCAAGTTATTCGGATCTGAGGGAAAAGCAGACGAGTAAAATAATATATGAAGGAAAGCGCATCTCCAGATGGGATGCGCTTTTTGTGTGAAAAATTTTAAATGAAAGTTTCCGGCAGTATTCTTTGTCTCATGGATCAGAGAGAAGCTGGTAAGAGCACTGAAGTTCATGGAAGACAGAACAAAGAATATTTTCCTGATTTTCAGTTTCAGCTGGTTTTTAACTATGGTATTGTTTAATGTACAATTTACTTATCCCCAAAACCGTATTCTGAAAGTCATATGTCTGCTTGTGATGGCGCTGAATGTCACCTTGAATTTTATTATTATATATTATCTGGTAATAAATTATAAAAATATAAATGATTAAAAGAGATCGCCTATATGGACAGCCTGACAGGATTAAAAAACCGCAACAGCCTGTTCCATGACGCGCAGGAATTGATCCGGAAGAATCAGAGATTTTATTTGATTTTTATCGATCTGGACTGCTTTAAACAGGTGAACGATCTGTACGGGCATCTGGCCGGAGATGAGTATCTCTGTGTGTTTGCCGGGAAGACAGAAAAGTTTTTGAAAAATCAGGGTATGCTGTACCGTATGTCGGGCGATGAGTTTATCTGTCTGTTTATGGAAAAAGACCCGGAAGAATTTTTAGAAAAGCTTTCACACCTCAGCTTCAGTGTGACTGACTGTTATATACCGTTTAAGGGATGCAGCGCAGGGAGCGCTGTGTTTCCGGATGACTGTCTGTCGCTGGACAAGCCGATTTCTTTGGCGGATAAAAAGATGTACCGTAAGAAAAATAAGAAGCACAGCTGCTGAATGATCATTTTTTTTAATAACGTTTATTGACAAAAAAATGTCGCCGTATTATAGTATTCCTATAAAGGAACACGAATGGAGGCGCAGAATGGAAAATGTTGAATGTCTGATGAATTTCGGGCTCACCAGGCAGGAAGCGAATCTCTATGTTCTTCTGGTCTTGGAGGGAGAACTGAATGGATATGAGGCAGCGAAAAAAAGCGGCATCTCCAGGTCCAACACCTACAATGCGCTGGCAGGACTTGTGGAAAAAGGGGCCGCCTATATGTCCGAGGAAGACACTGTGAAATATCAGGCAGTGCCTGTGGAGGAGTTCTGTGACAATAAGATCCGGGACTTGAAAAAAAGCAAAAAAGAGCTTGCTGCAAAACTTCCGAAACAGAGGATTAATAAGGGGGCATATCTGACCATCAAAGGGGAAAGACAGATCCTTGACAAGTTTACGAATATGCTGAGGGAGACAAAAGAACGGGTCTATGTGTCTGCTTCCAACGAAAAGCTGAACATGTTCCGGGAGTATTTTACCGATTTAGCCGGCCGCGGCATCAAAGTAGTGATCATTACCAATGAGCCTTTTGAGCTTAAAGGGGCCATCATCTATCTGACGGAGCATAAGAAAGAACAGATCCGCCTGATCACAGACTCTACCTATGTGCTCACGGGCGATCTTGTGGACCGGTATAATGCAGCCTGTCTGTATTCCAGCAATCATAACCTGGCAGAGGTATTCAAAGACGCTCTCGCCAATGAGATAAAACTATTAGAAATCAAGAAAGGGAATCAATAAAATGGCAAAAAAACCGTTTGTAACAAAAGAGCAATTAGATGACATCGTAAAGAAGTATCCGACTCCGTTTCATTTATATGATGAAAAAGGAATCCGGGAGACTGCACGGAATTTAAATAAGGCATTTTCCTGGAACAAAGGATTTAAAGAATATTTTGCTGTGAAAGCGACACCGAATCCTACGATCTTAAAGATTTTAAAGGAAGAGGGATGCGGAACCGACTGTTCTTCACTGACAGAACTTATGATGTCTGACCGCTGCGGATTTGATGGAAGTGAGATCATGTTTTCTTCCAACGACACACCGGCTGAAGAATTTGTGCTTGCGAAAAAACTGGGAGCCACGATCAATCTGGATGACATCACACATATTGACTTTCTGAAAGAAGCAGCGGGAATCCCGGAAGTCATTTCCTGCCGGTACAATCCGGGCGGTGTGTTCTCTCTCGGAACAGATATCATGGATAACCCCGGAGACGCTAAGTACGGCATGACGAGGGCTCAGATGACAGAGGCGTTTTTAAAACTGAAAGAACTGGGTGTCAAAGAATTCGGAATTCATTCTTTCCTGGCCAGCAACACAGTGACTAATGAGTATTATCCGACCCTTGCAAAACAGCTGTTTGAACTGGCAGTGGAACTCCAGAAAGAGACCGGTGTGCACATCGGATTTATCAATCTCTCAGGCGGCGTTGGTGTCCCTTATCTTCCGGATCAGGAGGGCAATGACATTGCAGTGATCGGTGAAGGGGTACACAAGGCTTTTGATGAAGTACTTGTCCCTGCGGGTATGGGAGATGTGAAGATCTTTACGGAACTGGGCCGCTATATGCTGGCGCCGAACGGTCATCTGGTGACAAAGGCGATCCATGAAAAGCACACCCACAAAGAATATATCGGCGTGGATGCCTGTGCGGTCAACCTGATGCGTCCGGCGATGTACGGAGCTTACCACCATATTACTGTGGTGGGAAAAGAAAATGAGCCGTGTGACCACATGTATGACATCACCGGATCTCTCTGTGAAAATAACGATAAATTCGCCATCGACAGAAAGCTTCCCGAGATTGAGAACGGAGACCTGCTGGTGATCCATGATACCGGAGCACATGGTTTTGCCATGGGATATAACTACAACGGAAAATTAAAATCAGCGGAGATTTTATTGAAAGAGGACGGAAGCACGGAGATGATCAGAAGGGCTGAGACGCCGGAAGATTATTTTGCTACGATTGAAGGGTTTAACTTCTAAAGAATACGATAATGAAAGAAGGCAGGTTCTGTATGCAGACAGGATCTGTCTTTTTATGTGGCGTAATTTTTTGAAATAGTTTGCGGCAAAATAGTCTTATGATATAATGATAGTTTTGATTATTAAATTAGTTAATAATGACTGCCGTTGGAGGATTGCAAGATGCAGAAATTTATGAAGGAGATAGAAGTAATAACATTATTATCGCTGATGTTTTTGTTGACGGGCTGTCAGAAACATGAGTCTTTACAAACGAATCCGGAAGATCAGCTTGCGATCTCTATTATGACAACCAGGAACGGACAAAAGGCAGGTACATTTGAGAGTGATATTTATCTGTTTGACATAAAAACTGCGAAAACAAAAAAGATAGCGACAGTTCCGTATACCTCTCAATATCCGCTTTCTGTATATGATCCTCAGAAAAAGCTGCTCTATTATTCATCCAGGTTAAAAGGGACACATGAGGATGAAGTCTTTGTATATGACTGCAGGACAAAGGAAACAAGGCAGCTGACCGACTGGTGTGATGTCCTGAATTATATGTTTATCAAAGAAGATAAGCTGTATCTTGCTGCAATGGATACGAAAAAAACAATCATTACATCATACTGGTGTGACAGAGAGACAGGAAAGCCAACAGATTTAACATGGGATCACGATCTCTTTGTGGATTACGTGACATACAATCCTTTGACAAAGGGTTTGTACTGTAATCTTTATTCCGACAGAGAATCATATAAAAGGCTTAATGAACCTGAAAATGGGATCAGACAAAGATTCTATCAAATCAAACCGGATGGATCTTTCAGACTGATCACAGAAGAGAAAAGGAAGATCATCGGTTCTCTTGTGGCAAACAGCCGAAAGATGCTCTACATAAGGAAAAATACAAGCGTGCCCAATGTTCCCGAAATGAAAGGCTTAAAAGAACAGATCATAGAAGTGGTATCCTATGATTTTCAGTCAAAAAAGAAAACGGTTTTATCAGAGAAAGATAAATCATTGTGCCAGATGGGTTTTATCTACCTGGATAAGAAGGGAACGACTCTCTATGGGCTGAAAAAGGGGCAGGGACTGGGAGATCCCGATAAACTGGTATCCTATGACCTGAAAACTCACAAAGAAAAAATTTTGTTTCGATATCCCGGAACAGAAGGTGCCATCAACAATGCATGTGTTGTAAAAAAATAAAAGGCTTGCAGGAGGTGTATAAATGTTAAAGAGAAAATTGTTGTGGTGTTTAGTAATCTCCTGTTTTCTGCTGCTGATGTTTGGCACCGGCAGTAAGGCAAAGGGACGAGAACAAATAATAGAATCAACCGAGATACCTGAACCAATGCAGCCGGGCAGTGAGATTGTGTTTGTAGACAGCAGTCATTATAAAAATTTTAAAAGGGGGACTTCCGCACAAAAAACTGAGAGAAGAAGATAAAAATCTTTCAAAAAACTCGGAGTTAGAAGAAGGACTTGTGATCAGAGAAGAATATCCGGTTCCAAAAAAGGGGGTAAAAGTAACCTATGCAGATGACGGATACATTAATCGGATTTTATATCATGGAGAGGACTACGAAGTTTCCGATCATGTAGAAATAAACAATGTTGATATAGGAGAGATATTTTCAAAATGGACTGCTCCTGTTCTTTTGTTTTTCTTTGAGAAGGTATAGTCATCGGCCGTTATTCACTCTGTCAGAGCCGTTAATCACTGGAAAAGCATTTACATCATAAAAACCTCCTGTTATATTTGCGTCATAAAAGAAACCGGATGAAAAGCAAAGACAGGAGGTTTTTATGGGTACATATTGAAGATTTGCATTTAAAGATGGAGTTTATATTAATAAAAATGCAGGGCGGGAATTTGATGAGGGAATCAAAGATTTGTTTCCGGATGTGTCGGCAGTGTGTCATAATTTTAGCTTTTCTCAGATAGAGAAAACAATTTTTTATACACTGTCAAACTTTTCTGATAATCCAGAAGCCGCAGCAGCGAATCTGCATAACCTTTCTCTTGCAGTTGCACATTTAGATCAAAACTCGGAAGCCTATCTAAATTCAATAGAATTGATAAAAATTATTGCAGTTAACCTTGAGCCTCAAAGTCCGGAACAGGCGGAGAGCCTATGTGACTGTTTGAATAAGCTTCTGTATATCTTAAACAGTGCTCCTGAAAATCTCAGGTATGGAAACAGCAGGTGGAATTCTTCCATCGGAGAGGAGTTTGACCCGCAGTTCTGGTGTTATGTGAATAATGAGGGTAATCTTTTTTCTTCAGATACCGGAATACAGGATTCAGAGGATATTCAATTACCGGATGATCCCATAGAAGAAGGATTTTATCTCTATGATGAGGAAGAAGGATCGGTATTAGATTATATTATTGAGCAAGTAAAACCTGAGTCCCAGATCAGTATTTATACTGCATTAAATGAACTGTATGATAAACCGTTTATTTATTCTTCTTCTAATCTGGGAGCAGAGTTTTATCCGTCAACGCATTCTAAGATCAAGCCATCTGACAAGCCGATCTATCACTGGGGAGTGACAAAACGTGATTCCCAAGGGACAGAATGGGGATGGAAAAAGCTGTAATCTATGAATTAAAAATTTGGTGATGCGGAACTGATTGACAATGCGGGACTCCATGTGTAAGATTAACTCGTTACAGAGAAAGAAGTATTTTTGTAAAAAGAGAGGTCATCATGGGTCATATCCCTGTCTACGGAATGGAACATACATTTTTGGATGAAAAAACCGGGCTCCTGTATCGGAATTCCCGGTTTCGGCAGACGGCGTCCATCCATACCCACACCTTTTATGAATTTTTTATCGTCGCAGAAGGAAGTGCCCTGCACCTTGTCAATGATTCCATCCAGACGATCACACAGGGGGATCTTGTCTTTATACGGCCGAAAGATACCCACAGCTATCAGTTCTACTATTCGGATGACTTCCGTATTATAAATATCGGATTCAGTGAACAGCTGCTGCAGAATATACGGTTATTTCTGGATCACACGGCCATGCTCCGGACGCTGACGGAGTCGGAGCTGCCGCCGTGTGTCCGCTTAGATAAATCCGGCAGGGAGGAAATCAGTGTGCGGTTTGAGGAGATCGGCGCCCTCATGGACACACCAAAGATCCAAAAGACCGTATTTTATGCCAAATGCTGTCTTGCAGACGTATTCACAAGGTATTTCTTTTCCTATGACACGGAGGAGATTCCCACAGTCAGCAGCCCCTCCTGGTTTCAGCCCATGCTGAACGAAATGCAGAAATTCGATAATCTGAGGATTGGGTTTCCGAAAATGATCGAACTGTCCTCATGTTCTTCCAATCATCTGTGCAGGGTCTTTAAGTCTGTTATGTCCGTGACTCCAACCGAGTATATCAACAGTAAGCGTCTGGAATATTCGGTTTATCTTCTCACACAGACCTCCAAAGAGATCATAGAGATCAGTATGCTGTGCGGCTTTTCTTCGCTTAGTCATTTTTATCATCTGTTTAAGAAGAAATACCAGTCTCCGCCGTCCAGGTTCCGGAAGATGAATGGAAATTACATTCAGGATTCCAGTCCTAAAACAACAGGAACGGATTTGTAGCCGACACCCATTCTGTCGATTCCCATATCGATCAGCTGTAAGAAATGTTCTCTCGTGCGGATGCATCCGCTTCCCTTGATCTTACACTTCTCACCTACTTCGTCCATCATGAGCTGTATGACATCCGGCGCCGCTCCCCGCAGTTCATATCCGGTGAGGAAACCTGTACTTGTCTTCACAAAATCTGCACCTGCCTCCATACAGCAGCGGCAGGTTTTTTTGATCTGTTCTTCTGTGAGAGCATCAGTCTCAAAGATCACTTTTAATTCCTTGCCGTATTTGTGTGCAGTATCGGCACAGGCTTTCAGGTCCGCAGTGACCTTTTCATATTCTCCTGAGCGGATCAGGCCAAAGTTTGCCACAACATCGATCTCCGTCACGGTATCGTATCCGGCTGCGATCTCGACCTGTGCGGTTTTGGATTCGGTAGAGCTGGTTCCGAAAGGAAAATCCGTGACCGGACAGAGGCCCGTTTCAGTGCCTTCCACATACGGGGTACAAAGCTCAATATAACCCGGATTGATGCAGATGGTGGCACATCCTAATTTCACTCCGTCTTTTGTCAGTTCTATGATCTGTTCTTCTGTAAACTCCGGTTTCAGAACGGAATAGTCGATATAAGAAGCCAGTTCTTTTACTGTCATTTCTTCAGCCTTTTTTGATATCTTTTTCATAGTATACCTCCTGTATTTTCATTGTTTATCACTGTAATTGCAATATATCATCATTTCAGCTGCATTTCTTGTCTTATAAAATCATTATTTTGTACTATATTGATATGAAGAGGCGGTTTCTCGTTTTGGAACATCTTAAGAACTTCTGCATATGTGGAAAGCTTTTGGCATAGCTTTCAGGCTTTCAAATGTGCTACAATTTTGATAAACCCCAGTAGAAGGAGAGAGGACATTGTTGACGGAAAGACAGTTGCAATTAGTAAAATACCTGCAGGAATGTGATGGTTATACGACGGCGGGAAAACTGGCAGAGGTGTTTCATGTCAGCAGCAGATCGATCCGCAACGATCTGGATGCAGTCCAATATTATTTGAAAGAACTGCCGGTGGAAATCGAACGCACACCAAGACTCGGTGTCCGTCTCATTGTCAAAAAGGGATTCGATATCACAAGCCTTTATTCCAGCAATGAGATCAAAGTCCATTCCAGGGAAGAGAGAGTTATCATTATTACTGTTCTGCTGATGATCTCAGAGAAAGTGACCATCGAGCAGCTGGCTGAGAAGCTTCAGGTCAGCAAGAATACGGTTGTACAGGATTTGAGGCCGGCGGAAGAATTTTTAAAGAAGCATGAGGTACGGCTCATAAAAAAGTCCTATTACGGCATGTCCCTGAAAGGCGAGGAAGAACAAATACGGAATACACTGTTTAATTTATATATAAAGACGGCCAGCGAAGGCTCCCTGAACATACTGCACATTTTGAAAGATCATGCAGAAGTGGACCCGGAAGCAGGAAGGAACATGATCCGGAGAGTGGAGGCGGCCATGGGCATCCGGTTTGCGGATGAATCCATCGGGGAACTGGAAAGCATGATTCTTGCATCACTGTGCCGAATCCGGTGCGGGTTTCATGTCAGGGGCCGCACTTTGGACGACGCGGACGGCGTTTGCAGAGAAGCGATTCTTTCAGGCCTCCCCGGTTTTCAGGTGACAAAAGGGGATCTGAGCTATTTTGTCATGCTGTTCCAGAGCACGAAGCGGATGGACGGGGAGAGTCTTGAAAATTGGGATGAGGACGGCAGGGTGATGCAGGCTACAGAGCAGCTGATCCGGAAGTTTTGCAGTGATTTAAAGATCAGCAGTGAGATTGACCCGGAGATTCAAAGACAGATCATGATGCATTTAAAAGTGGCGGTGTTCCGGCTGAAAAATAAAATAAAGATCAAGAATCCCCTGATGGAGGATATCAAGTACTCCCATTCCTTTATGTATGAGCTGACGGAACGGCTGCTTAAAGGGCAGGAAGAAATGCTGGGCGTGGTATTTCCCGACGCTGAGATTGCCTATACGACCATGTATTTTGAAGTGCTGTTTCAGGAAAACTTCAGCCTGAATCTGTCACCGGAGGTCGTGCTTGTCTGCGGGGGAGGCACGGCGACAGCAGTGCTTTTAAAACAGCGGATTTCAGAATACTTTCCGGAACTTCGGGTCAGAAAAATCTGCAGGGTCAGTGATGTGGAGGAGGAAACTGAAAGAAACCGGCCCGACTTTATCATCAGCACAGTTCCGCTGAGTCTTAGAAATCAGCAGGTCATTCACGTAAATCCGCTCTTGAATTCTCCGGATATCGACCGGGTGAAAAATATTATTTCCGTCCTCGCATACAACAGAAAGAACCAGTATCTGGTTCACAGAATCCACCAGACGATGCAGAGGGGCATCGGGGACCTTTTAAAAGAAGAATACTGCCGGTTTGATGCAGAAACAGATGACTGGAAGGAGGCCATTGCCATGGCCTGTGAGCCGCTGATCAAAAATGGACTTGTGAAGCCGGAGTATGTGGAAGAGATGATCCACATTGTGCAGAATCTGGGGAACTATATGGTGTTTATTCCGGAGATTGCTTTCGTTCACGGGAGGAAAGACAATGTTCGGGAAAACTGCATCAGCCTGATGAAGCTAAAACATCCCATTGATTTTGGGAGCAAGGCAAAGGTAGATGTGAAAGTCATCATTGTCCTCGGAAATATTACCGAGAACGAGAATCTGGCAGATTTGGTCCGGATTCTGGCGTGGGAGAACAACATGGAAAGAATTAAGCATATCAGTTCTTATGAGGAACTTCTTTCTCTTAGATCTGAAGAGGGAGGCGGCAGCCTATGATCTGTGCCGAAATCTTGGAGGAAGTCAGTGAATATACACAGGCTATCAGAAAAAGCTGTGAGATACTCGAGCGGTATGGGATGGTGACCGGGGAATATTACCGGGGGATCATTGACAATATCGGAGAATACGGTGGATATTTCTATCTGGGAGAAGGGGTATGCATGCCCCATGCGAAACCGGAGACGGGTGTTTTGTCCACGGGACTGTGCATCATAAAACTAAACACACCGGTGGATTTTGAAGGAAAAAAAGTGCGCATATTTTTTACGCTGGCGGCCAGGGATGAGGCGGCTCATTTTGTGCTGATGAAGCAGATAGCGGAAATCTGTTCGAAAAAGCAGAGCCTGAAAAAGATGCTGGAATGCAGAAGCAGTGAGGAGATGCTTATGATGATGGAGGAAGAACAATGAAAAGAATCATGACAGTCTGCGGCACCGGCCTCGGATCAAGCTTCCTGGTGGAAATGAATATACAGAAGATCCTGAGAGAGCTCGGGAGAGAGCAGGAGTTTGAGACATGCCATTCCTCAGTATATGAAATGAGTGCCATGGACGCAGACTATTTTATCGTTGCAAACGATTTAAAGGACAGTATTCCGCCTGTGGAACATCTGATCGTACTGGAATCCCTGATTGACGAAGAGGAATTGAGAGAGAAACTGACAACGTTCTTGTCTTAAAGATAAAAGAGGGATATATATGTTAAAAATGCTGAGAGACCTGGTACTGGAACCGTCCATCGTGGTCGGAGGCATCGTCTTTTTAGGCTTGGTGCTGCAGAGAAAGAGCCTGGAGACCACGGTAAAGGGGACTCTTAAATCGGTCATAGGGTTTATGGTCATCCGGATCGGGGGAAATATCATCACAGAGAGTGTGGAACCTTTCGGAAGGATGTTTCAGTACGGATTTCACGTATCCGGCGTGATCCTGAGTGTGGAAGGAGCCGCGGGAATTGCAGTGGGCAGGTTTGGGATGGAGATTTCCGTCGTCATGCTGCTTGGGATGGCGGTCAATCTGATTTTGGCCAGGATCACCAGATTCCGCTATGTGTTCGTGACCGGCCATCAGACGTTATTCATGGCAGGCATGATCGTCGTATGCATGAAAGGCGCGGGAATCAGCGGATGGATCTTTTATGCCATCGGGGCCCTGGCTCTTGGGATTCTGATGGTATTTTCTCCTGCCATTCTGCAGAAATATACGAGGCAGATCTGTAAAAATGACTCGGTGGCTTTGGGACATTTCGGCGGGAGTGCTTACTTTCTGGCTGCATGGCTGGGAGGAATCTACGGAGAAAACTCTAAGTCCACGGAGGAAATGCGTCTTCCGAAAAAACTTGCATTTTTGCGGGATTCTTCTGTTACCGTTTCCATTACGATGATTGTCATGTATGTGGTGGTTGCTCTTGCCTGCGGCAGTGAATTTGTAGAACAGAATCTGTCAGAAGGAAAAGATTATCTGGTCTATGCCATCGTCCAGGGGCTGACCTTTGCCGTGGGATTTACTGTGGTCATCACAGGAGTGCGCTGGTTTATCAATGAGATCGTGCCCGCAGTGAAGGGGATTGCGGATAACTGGATTCCCAATGCCAAACCGGCAGTGGACAGCCCCGTCGTCTTTCCGTATGCGCCCAATGCCCTGATCGTGGGGTTTATCTCGTCATTTTTGGGAGGGCTTCTTTCTCTCGGTATCATGATCGCATGTAATCTCACCGTGATTCTTCCGGGAGTTGTTCCGCATTTTTTCTGCGGAGCCACGGCAGGAGTCTATGGAAATTCTACGGGAGGAAGAAGGGGAGCTATTCTGGGCGGCTTCCTGAACGGAGTGCTGATTTCGTTTCTTCCGGTGATTTTTCTGCCGTACTTGGGGGAACTGGCAAACGCCTCTGTCACATTTCCGGATGCGGATATGGGATTTGCGGGAGCATTTCTGGGAGACTGGCTGAACCGGATCGGAAGCTACGGGACTCTGACCATTCTGATCGGCATTGTGATCATCATGATCCTGATCCCGGAAATGATGGATGACATGGAAGAAAACCAGGACGAATGGTTTTCATTTGACACCGATGAGATCTTAAAAGAATCAAAAATGGCGAATAAGAAATAACAGGGGAAAGCGGGGATCTGCGCCGGGGCAGATCCCCGCTTTCCGCATTTCAGGAAATTAATTGGTATGGCGGCAGTTTTCTTATGCCGGTAGACTATACATATCAGATAACAGAAAAGGAGGAAAGTATTATGTTAATTTCAGCAATCTTAGTCGCGCTGATCGCCATTGGAAGCCAGTGGTGGTTCAGCCACGCAATCACCCGTACATGGCTGTATCCGATCTGGGCAGGTTTCCTTGTGGCGGTAGCTATGGGAGAACCGGTCCTTGGCATGAAGGCCGCAGCCTATATCCAGCTTACATACCTTGGATGGATCACAGCCGGAGGAACCATGCCGGGCAACCTGATGGTAGCCGGAGTGTTCGGAACGGCGCTGACCATCATTTCCGGGGCATCTCCGAACCTGGCGCCGACCTTTGCGGTGCCGTTCAGTCTGCTGGGAATCCTGATCAACCAGGCCTATATGACTATCAACAGTTTTTGGGTACATAAGGCAGACCAGTACTTGGAGAAAGGCAACATCCGCGGATTAAGGCTTATGAACTACCTGCCGTCCGGAATCACTGCCACAGTCCTCTACGGAATTCCGGCATTTGCCCTCGTATATTTCGGAGGAGATTTTGCAACCAACGCCTTAAAGGCAATACCGGAGCCGATGATCGCAGCGTTAAATGTGGTTGGGGCACTGATGCCGGCACTTGGAATCGCAATGTTGTTAAGCTTTCTCGGCAAAAAGAAAATCGTGGCATTTTTCTTTATCGGTTACTTCCTGACCATCTACGCGAAAGTTGATACCATGGCGGTGACTGTATTTGCAGCGGCTGTAGCAGTCCTGATCTATCTCTTTACAGGAAAATCAGAACAGGCCGCTGAGGCGGAACAAATCGAAACAGCTTCTCCTGAGGAGGCCGATGTGCAGACCGGCGGCAAAAAACTTTTGAAAAAAGATCTGGTCAAACATTTTCTTCTCGGATACTCCAGCGAGACCTGTTATAACTATGAGCGTCTCCAGGCACTGGGTACAACCAATGCCATGGTACCGATCGTGAGAAGGCTCTATGAGACAAAAGAACAGCAGGCAAAAGCATTAAAGAAGTATATGGTATTTTTCAACACGGAGCCTTCATGGATTGGAACTGTGATTCATGGAGTCGCCGCATCTATGGAAGAACAGTCTGCCAACGGAGCGGACATTGACGCGGAAGACATCAATGCGGTTCGTACAGGATTAATGGGACCGATGGCGGGAATCGGGGACACAGTTTCCCAGGGTATCGCTTATCCGATCTTAGCCGGAATCGCCTGCAGCCTGGCATTGGCCGGAAATGTAGCCGGACCGATCCTGTTTGAGGTTGCGTACAAAGTTCTGATGATCGGTATGGGATATGCCATGTATATGATGGGATATAAACAGGGAAAAAGTGCCATCGTAAAAATCTTAAGTGCAGGAACTTTAAACAGAATCACCGAAGCATTCAGTATCGTGGGACTGATGGTTGTCGGAAATATGGCGGCTACAAGGGTTAATATCAAGACTCCGATCGCATTTAAAGTCGGGGAAGTAGGAATCAATCTTCAAAATATCTTAAATTCTCTGCTTCCTGGAATGCTGCCTTTGATCGCGACGCTGCTCGTGTGGAAGCTTCTGAGCAAGAAGGTGAAGCCGACCTATATCATCGTTATTATCTTTGTGGTAGGTGTTATCACATCCCTGATCGGCCTGCTGGCTGTGGCATCATAAGACGGAGGAATGAGACATGGTTGGAGTTTTATTAATCAGTCACGGACTGCTCTGCCAGGGACTTGCTGACAGCGTCTCCATGGTAGCAGGAAACATAGAGCAGTCAGAATGTATATCTCTGAAACCGGGCCAGGACCCCGGGGAGTTTAAGGAAAAGGTAAGACAGGCAGTGGAAGAGCTGGACACCGGCATGGGAGTCCTTGTGCTGACGGATCTTTTAGGAGGGACACCGTTTAACAGCATTGCCATGCTGTGCCAGGAATATCCGGCAGCGGTCATCACCGGAGCCAATATGGCTATGGGGATCGCCGCGGCGCTTCAGAGGGAGGAGGACACGACACTCTCAGAACTTGCGGAGATCTGTGAACAGGCGGGACATGACGGTATAAAGAGGCTCGACATTCAGGAGAAAGGAACGGCGTGAAGATGAAAGCAGTGAGACTAAACAAAATCGGAGATTTCCGGATGGAAGAAGTGCCCCTTCCGGAGGTAAAGGGAGAAGAACTTCTCGTGAAGGTGGAGGCCTGCGGGATCTGCGGATCCGATCTTCCCAGAGTATTTGAGCTGGGAGCACATGTTCACCCTATTACCATAGGACATGAGTTCGCGGGGACGATCGTAAAAGCAGCAAGGGAAGAGGACCAGGAACTGGTGGGGAAGACGGCAGCCGTCTTCCCGCTCATCCCATGCGGAGAGTGTGAATTTTGTAAAACCGGGCACTACGCCCAGTGTTCGAATTATAACTACCTGGGGTCCAGGTGTGACGGCGGTTTTGCGGAGTACTGTGTCATCCCTTCCCGTTGGAATCTGGTATTTTCAGAAAATCCGGAAGTGACAAAGGAAGAACTGAGTCTGGTGGAACCGGCCACAGTGGCACAGCATGCGGTGAGAAGATCAGGGATCAAAGCCGGGCAGACCATTGCCATTTTTGGCGCAGGACCCATAGGAATCATGGCGGCCCGCTGGGCAGAAATTTTCGGCGCCGGGAAAGTGGTCTTGTTTGACATCAGCGAAGAAAAAATTGCATTTGCAAAAGAGCGGGGACTGACGATTTTAAATTCCATGGAAGAAGATCCAAAAGACGGCCTCCTGAGAGTGATGGGAACGGATCATGTGGATGCAGTCATCGAGGGAACCGGAACTTCCGCAGCACTTAATCAGGCGGTGGAAATCGTAAGAACCTTCGGACGGATCGCCATGCTCGGAAATCCCCACAGGGACACTTCCTTAAAACTTGCAAATCACAGCAGCATTCTGAGAAAAGAAGTCGATATCGCGGGAGTATGGAATTCTTATTACGCACAGATGCCTCTCAATGAATGGCAGTATACGGCGGATATGATCGATGCGGGCAGGCTTAAAGTGAATGATCTGATCACCCATACGTCCGATCTGGAACATTTGAGTGAGCTGTTTGAGCAGATTTATCAGAAAGAAATCACGATCTGCAAGGCAATTTACAGCTCTAAGGCTTGAGAGAAAGGAGACGATTTTATGAAAGAGAAGTTTGCCGTCTCCCTGATGTGTATGGATTTTCTGAAAGTCGGGGAACAGCTTAACATATTAAATGACTGGGTGGGAATGTACCATGTGGACATCATGGACGGTCATTACTGTAAAAACATCACCCTGTCACCGGACCTGGTGAAAAGTTTTAAAAAGGTCTCCAAACTTCCGCTGGATGTACATCTGATGACGACAAATCCGGAAGACTGGATTGACCCGGTGGCAGAGGCAGGTGCGGATATCATATCACTGCATGCTGAGACCATCAACGGTCAGGCATTCCGCCTGTACAACAGGATTGAGGAACTGGGATTAAAAGCAGGGCTTGTTTTAAACCCGGCAACTCCCCTGTCTGAGGCCGCCCATTACCTGAACCGGATCGACCTGCTGACTATCATGACCGTGGATGTGGGTTTTGCCGGGCAGCCGTTTATCGAAGAAATGCTCGATAAGATCCGGGAGGCAAAGCGGATAAGGGAAGAAAAGGGATACCACTACCAGATACAGATCGACGGGTCCTGTAAAGCTTCAACATTTAAAAAACTCACCGAGGCAGGTGCGGACATTTTAATCCTCGGAAGCTCCGGGCTGTTCGGGCTGGACAAAGACCTGAAAACAGCCTGTGCGAAAATGACGGAAAGTTATAAAGCAGCGCTGGGGTGACAGGGAGGTTAACGTGGAATATAAAGATTTTAAAGAATTGATTATGGGAGAACTGGACCAGTCACTGGCGGCGGTAGACGGACAGGAGGTCCGGGCGCTGACGGAGATGGTGCTTCATTCGGAAAAGATATTTGTCACAGGCGTCGGGAGAGTCTTTATGATGATGGAGGCTTTTGCTAAAAGGCTGAATCATCTGGGTATCGATGCATTTTGTGTGGGAGATGTGAATGAGCCCGCGATCACCGAGAAAGACGTGTTAATTGCCGGTTCCGGCTCAGGGGAGAGTCTGATTCCCCTGGGGCTTGTGAAAAAGGCAAAACAGTTCGGTGCGTCGGTGATCCATATCGGTTCCAATGCGGATAGCTCCATGGCTCCCTATGAGGATCTGTTCGTGAGGATTCCGTGCAGGACAAAGCTTGCCCTGCCGGACGAGATCGAGTCCGCACAGATCATGAGCAGCCTGTTTGAGCAGAGTCTTCTTCTGCTCTTGGATGCGGCGGCGCTGATGATTATGCAGGAAAAGGAAATTGACGACGTGGATTCTCTGTGGGAGAAGCACGCAAACCTGGAATAGGAGGAAACAAAAATGGAACAATTATTGCTTGCGAGGGTAGACGACCGGCTGATCCACGGACAGGTGATGACCGCGTGGATGAAGCTTCTGCCTGCAAAAGAAATATTGATTGCAGATGATAAAGTGGCAAAAGACCCATTTATGACACAGGTGCTGACTATGGCGGCTCCGGCCGGGGTAAAGGTGAAAGTTTACTCCGTAGAAGAGGCGGCAAAAGCGCTGAAAGACGGCCTGAAAGTCCCGTCCATTATGCTGGCAAAAACACCGCTTACCTATGAAAAAATTGTAGACCTGGGAGCTCACATCCCTGCAATTAACATCGGAGGCATGGGGATCAGCGGCGAACGAAAGACTTTGTATAAAAATATCGCAGCCGACCCTCAGGAACGGGATGCGATCAGAAAATTTCTGGATCAGGGAATCCAGGTGAAGATCCAGGTAATACCTGCCGACAAGGTTGTGGATGTTGCCGGGCTCTTATAGAATGGGGGATACATTAATGAAAGCGATGAGACTTCATGAGATAGGGAAATTTACATTGGACGAAGTGGAAGTTCCAGAGCCGCAGGGACGGGAGATTCTCGTGAAAGTGGACGCCTGCGGGATCTGCGGCTCCGACATTCCGAGAGTCTATGAGCTGGGAACAAAGGTTTATCCGGTAACCCTCGGACATGAATACGTGGGCACGGTTGTGAGTGTCGGAAACGATGAGGATCAGGAACTGATTGGTAAAACCGGGGCTGTCTATCCGGTAGTTCCGTGTATGGAATGTCCCAGCTGCCGGATCGGCCAGTATGCTCAGTGTGAGAGCTACAAAAACCTGGGTTCCAGAACAGACGGCGGCTTTGCCGAGTACTGTCTGCTTCCATCTCGGAAACACCTTGTATTTCCTGAAAATACAGGGGTTTCCCCAGAACAGCTGGCACTTGTGGAGCCTGCCTGTGTGGCTCTCCATGCGATCCGCAAGGGGGAGATCAAAGGCGGGGATACGGCAGTGATTTTCGGGGCAGGCCCCATCGGGATCCTGACGGCCCGCTGGTGCGGAATGTTCGGCATTCGGGCCGTATTGGTGGAGATCAGTGAGGAAAAAACAGAGTTTGCCAGGGAAAAAGGGCTGGAAGTCATAAGTCCTGCAGACGGAGAGATACCGGAACAGATCCGGACGATGACCGGAGGACATATGGCGGATGCGGTCATCGAAGGGACTGGAAGTTCTCCGGCATGGAATCAGGCCGTGGAATGTTTAAAGCCTTTTGGTATGCTGGTGCTCCTTGGAAATCCTCATCAGGACACGGTGCTCAAACTTGACAGCCACAGCCAGATACTGAGAAAAGAATTACGGCTTACCGGAGTCTGGAACAATTATTATAATGACCTTCCGTTTAACGAATGGCAGTACACTGCGGACAGGATCGCCGATCAAAGTCTGAAAGTAGACGACCTGATCACCCACAGTGCAGATCTTGAACACTTGAAGGAATTGTTTGACCAGATATATAACAGAGAAATCACTATATGCAAGGCTGTCTGCCGGCCTTAATAAGAAAAGTCTGTATCATGCCCTGAGCGATGAAGGGAGAGATACAGACTTTTTTCAGATGCTTTATATTTTAGGGGATGCATATTTGGGGTTGGCTGTCCGTATATTTTCAGAATAGATATCCTTTAATTCTACAAAGGCGTTTTGGACCGTGTCAGGGATGTCTACTTCTGCGATATAGTTACAGCCTTTTGGTCCATATCCATTTGTATCGTTGGACAATCGGGGGATTTCTCCCATAAGGAGTGTTATGTACTGTTCCATGCTCCACATTCCCCATAGAGATTTGTCGCAAAATTCCAGCTTTTCATTCTCTACGATAACTTTATTGCGGTATGCGGCAAAATTAACGGCGGTGATGTCTGGTGTATGTTTGGCAAAACCTGCCCACATCCGGCGCTGCATTGCGGCATCCTGCATAAGGATTACATTTTTTGTTTCAACGCGGCTGTTTTTAAGAACTTCCAGTGCGTTCGTGATATTATTGCCGCAGTTTGTGGAGGTCCGTTCGATCAGAATATTCTGAATTCCATATTTTTGTGAAATATATTCCTCCATGATGTCGGCTTCCATTCTTCCGTTCGTCTCAATTTCAGGGCATTGATCGTGAATGTTTTGGCGCAGAAACTCTGTCGTATGTCCTTCTCCGCCGACGATCATCAGTCTGCGGGCAGCACCATTCAAATAGCCTGCTGCGGCCGTGTCACAGCCCGCTGGAATACTCCCGCCGAATAAAATGAGAACATCCGCTTTTTCAAATCCATATTTTTCTTTCAGTGCGTTTTGCCTCAGTTCCTCAATGTCTCTTACTCCGCAGAAGTCGGCAAGGATATTTATATTTTCAGCTGTTTTTTTCAAATCCATTTGGTATCATCTCCGGTTTTTGATTTCAATTTCAGATTATAAAGTCTTTCTTCTTTTATTCTACACGAGAGACTCAATTCGTCCAGCATATTTTACTGTGTTCAAAGCCGAATGATTCATAAAATCGGAAAAACGAAACATACTGATGAAAAGTAAAAAACAGACAATGGAGAAAAACTCATGACATTTTCCACATGATTTCCGTTCGGCTCTTAGAATGCCTCACTCCAATCATGTGGAAAATGGACGTAATGTCTGTTGGAGAAGGGCCTCTGTCAAAAAAGGTGCCACTTTTCGAAAGTTATTTACCACTATTGGAGGAGCGCATTTCAAAAGCGCGACGGAAATAGTGGTAAATAACTTATGACATTTTCTACATGATTTCCGTTCGGCTCTTAGAATGCCTCACTCCAATCATGTGGAAAATGGACGTAATAACTGCTGGAGCAGGCTGCTTAAAGACAAAAGGCACCATCTGCGATAGTTTTTCTCCATTGTCGGAAGGAAGCCTTTCCAGAGTTGACTGGAGATAATGGAGAAAAACTTATGAATTTATATGATATTATGGGGCCGGTTATGGTAGGCCCGTCCAGTTCCCATACGGCAGGAGCTGTCAGAATCGGCTTGATTTCGAGAAAGCTTTTGGGCGAGCAGGTCCAGAAAGCTGAGATCTTATTTCACGGTTCCTTTTTGGCCACAGGTACCGGACACGGCACAGACCGGGCAGTCATCGCGGGACTTTTGGGAATGGCACAGGATGACCTGAGGATTCCGAAAAGTTTTGAGCTGGCCAGGAAACAGGGAATGGAGTGGACATTTGGGAGAGCATATCTGAAAGATGTTCATCCAAACAGTGTAAAGCTGCGCCTGACAGGGGAAAGCGGAAGAAACCTTGAAATTGTGGCCAGCTCTCCCGGGGGCGGAAGAGTGGAGATCTGTCAGATGGATGGCCTTTCCACGACTTTTTCCGGGGATATCCCTGTACTGATCGTTCACAACGAAGACAGCCCCGGACATGTGGCCGCTGCTGCCTCTCTGCTTGCGGATGCAGGAATAAATATTGCGTCCATGCGGCTTTCCAGGGACCAGAGAAACGGCAGTGCGGTCATGGTGCTGGAGTGTGACCAGGAGATACCGGAAGAAACGGTGAGAATGATTGAGAACATGAAAGGAATTCAAAAAGCCGCCAGTCTGGCGGGTATGGATTGAGGTGAAGAAATATGGGCTTTGAATCAATGGCAGATATGGAAAAGGCAGCAGCCGCGGGGAAGATTCCTCTTTGGAAAGCGGTCATGGAGGAAGATATGAAAGAGCGCAGTGTTTCCATGAAAGAGACAATGGATAAGATGAGGGAGCGCTATCAAGCCATGAAACAGGCGGATACAGACTATGAGGAAAATTTAAAATCTTTCAGCGGCCTGTCCGGCGGTGACGGAGCAAACATGCAACGTTTGGTCCGGGAAGGAGAAGCCGTTTCCGGCGGCTTCATGGGGATGGTCGTCACAAGAGCATTGAAGATGGGAGAATCCAACGCCTGCATGAAACGGATCGTAGCCGCACCCACGGCAGGAGCCTGCGGCGTGGTGCCGGCAGTCTTTCTGACATATGAACAGTTTTATGGGATACCGGAGAGAACGATGACCGAGGGGCTGTTCATGGCCGCCGGGACCGGTCAGGTCATAGCCCGCAGAGCCAGTATCTCCGGTGCACAGGGAGGCTGTCAGGCGGAGGTCGGGACTGCGTCTGCGATGTGTGCGGCGGCACTGACCTCCATCCGGGGAGGGAGTAATGAACAGATTTTATCGGCAGGAGCATTTGCCATGAAGAGTCTGCTTGGACTGGTCTGTGATCCTCTGGGAGGACTGGTGGAAATACCGTGTATCAGAAGAAATGTAACGGGAGCCGTCAGCGCAGTGGCCTGTTCAGATATGGCGATGGCCGGAATTCTTACGAGAGTGCCCTTTGACGAGGTAATTGATGCCATGGGAGAAATCGGGGAAATGATGCCTGGAGGACTCAAAGAGACAAGTCAGGCGGGACTTGCCGTCACAGAGACTGGGAAAAGGGTCGCTCTCGATCTGGCCAAGAGGAATCAGACGCCCCAATGTTAAAAAAACCCGGCCTGTAAATGATAAGGCCGGGTATCAATATCTTTATTTCAATTTAGTAACGGTTCTGGCTGTTGCACATCCTGATTTTTTCTTCTACAACAGCTGCCATTGCTTCTTTTGCTTCCTTTGTATAAATCCTTGGATCGTTGGCTTCAGGATTTTCAACCAAAGTTTTTCTCAGTTCCTGAGAATAAGGAATTTTTAATTCTGTAGCAATGTTGACTTTACAGATTCCAAGCTCAATGGCACGCCTCACAGCGTCGCCCGGGACACCGGATGCGCCGTGGAGCACAAGCGGTACAGATACTTCCTCACTAATCTCTGCCAGACGGTCAAAGTCAAGCTTCGGTTCTTCTTTATATAAACCGTGGGCAGTACCGATGGCTACGGCCAGAGAGTCAATGCCTGTGCGGGCCACATAGTCGGCAGCCTGTGCAGGATTTGTGTACATGGAGTCTTTTTCGTCTACTACGAGATCATCCTCGCGTCCGCCTAAACGTCCGAGCTCTCCCTCTACGGTAACGTCGTGGAGATGAGCATAGGCCACGACTTTTTTTACTTTTTCTATATTTTCTTCATATGGAAGGCTGGAAGCATCAATCATTACAGATTTTGTGCCCAGGTCAATAGATTCTTTAATGGCGTCAAATTCTTCGTGGTGGTCCAGGTGAAGTGCCACCGGAACATTATATTTTTTAGCAGTTGTCTCGACGATCGCCTGAAGATAATCACGGTTTGCATAAGAAAATGTGCCCGGAGTACCTGCCAGAATGATCGGAGAGCCAAGCTTTGCAGAAGTCTCTGCCACGACCTGGATCGTCTCTAAGTTGTGAATGTTAAATGCCGGCACGGCATATCGTTTTTCCTGTGCATCTAATAACATATGTCTGGTTGATACCATCTTACTCATATTCATCCTCCTAAAGCTTTCCTGCTTTTTGTCTTAGTTTAACCATTTACATTATAAAAAAATCAGCTGTGAAAATCTTTTCAAGTTATGAAAACGGATGAAAATCATGTATAATAAAAAAGATCTTTCACACAGACAGGAGGACGAGTTATGATTATTGAGATAAACAGCAAGATTGCCGAAAATCTTTCCAAGACCGAATTGGGAGTTGTCAATTATATTAATGACAATGAAGACAAGCTCTCAGAACTGTCCATCGTAGATATTGCATTTGAAACATTTTCTTCCCCGGCAACTGTGTCCAGAGCCATCCGTAAATGCGGGATCAATGGGTTTAACGAGCTTCGGTATAAATTAACGGCGAAGACGGAAAATACAGAAGTGAAAGACTTGAATGAAATCATGAACAAGTCTCTGATTGAGGCGACTTCCGTGATTGAGCACATGTCTATTCCAAATGTGCTGAATATTCTGCACACCATGAAGGATGCAAAGAGGGTCCTGATATTCTCCAGGGGACCGACACACCTGGTGGCACAGGAACTGAGCATGAAGCTTCAGGTACTGGACTTTTTTGTGGTGGATGTGGAAGACCCGCAGATTATGAGAATTATGTCGAAGAATCTTCAGGAAGACGAAGTCGTAATCATTTTATCTCTGAACGGAGAGACGAAGGAATTGATCGAGTCGGCGAGAAATGCAAAGCTTCGGGGCTGCAAAGTGATCACTCTGTGCTGCAGCAGCTCCAGTGAATTGTTTGAGTATTCGGACTATACATGGCTTGGGTATAAACATTCCCATATTGCGATCAGAAACTATGAGGTGACATCCAGGCTTCCGCTGTATATCATGTGCAGAATTTTGGTGGATTTCCTGGTAGAAAATATTGAACACAGGGATTAGAAAATATAGAGGGAACAGAGAAAACGATAAATTTCTCTGTTCCCTCTATATTATTCTTATTTTGACTTTAATATTTTATAAATTTTAAAAAGCAGGACAGTTGTCGCTATGAGAGCTGTACATAAAATAGCTTTGATTAAAAAAGAAATTATGAAAATTGCTGTTGGCAGTAAATTGTAAAGTATATCCATGGATGTCTCTTTTCTTTTTTGATATTGAGAGTTTCTTCTATATTTTACCAATAAAAAGTAACTATTGTAAATTTTATTTCCAAAACAGTAATTTAAAGTTTATTTTCAGGATATGAAAAGATTTTCATGGAATACTTGTCTATAATGAAAACTGTAAAAAGAAATTGTATTCTATGGAGGAGCAGTATGATTTATACCTTAACTACAAATCCTGCCATCGATATGAACATATCCACAAAAGGAATGGAACGTGCCAAGGTAAACCGTACATTCGATACGGTTTACACACCCAATGGAAAAGGTGTCAATGTGACTCTTACATTGAAACATTATGGGGTGGATTCCACGGTAACCGGATTTTTTGGAGGATTTTCGGGAAAATATATTGTAGAGGAACTGGAAAAGAGACAGGTTCCGGTGAAACCGGTCTGGGTTGATGACACGACAAGGATCAATATATTTTTGAATGATGGAGAGGGAGAATTCAAATTTGTCAACAGCGGGTCCTTCGTGGGGAGAGATCAGCAGGACGAGATGCTGCATCTGTTTGAGACGGCCGAAGATTTGAGCTGTCTGGTGATCAGCGGCAGTCTTCCGCCCGGAATCGAACCGAGTTTTTATGAAAGCATTTTATCCATATGCAAAAAGAGGGGCGTCGATGTTGTACTCGACATCAGTTCTCCGAAACTAAAAGACTTATTGAAATACGAACCTTTGCTGATCAAACCCAATGACGAAGAGATCGAAGAAATCTTCGGAATTAAAATTAAGAACGAGGAAGATATCCTTCATGTTCTTACCTTCCTGAAAGAACAGGGAGCAAGAAATGTACTGCTGACGCTCGGAAGCAAGGGAGCATATTTCAGCAACGGAGAAGATGTTTACTATTCATCTTCCCAGCCGGTTAAGTTATTAAGCTCGGCGTGTGCGGGAGATGCCGCACTGGCAAGCTTTTTAAGCCTTTGGCTTGGTCATCCGGAAAATGTTGAGGATGCATTGAAGCGTTCTGCTGCCACAGGGGCAAACGTGGCGGAGAGCAACGCGCTCGGTGATTTTGCCAAAGTAGATACTTACTTTCACAACATCAAAATAAGAAAGGTGGAGAAATGATATGAAAAAACTATTAGGTGTTACAGGATGCCCAACCGGGATCGCCCACACTTACATGGCTGAGGAAGCTTTGAAAGAAGCTGCCGAAAAGCTGGGTGCCGAAATGAAGGTTGAGACAAACGGAGCTGTCGGTGTGGAGAATGAACTGACTGCTGAAGACATTGCAGAATGTGACGGAATTATCGTAGCTTGTGATAAAAATGTAGATATGGACCGTTTTAACGGTAAACCGGTCATCGAAGTGCCGGTTGCAGACGGAATCAGCAAGGCAGAAGAATTAGTACAGAAAATGCTTAATGGAAATGTTGCCGTAAGAGGCGGACAGGTAAAAGCAGAGGGTACAGAAACAAAAGCAGAAGAAGGAAAAGATTCCATCGGACATCAGATTTATAAGCACCTGATGAATGGTGTATCCCATATGCTTCCGTTTGTTGTAGCCGGCGGTGTCCTGACAGCAATCTCTTTCTTATGGGGTATTTATTCTTTCGATCCGAGCTCAGATCAGTACAATGTAATCGCTGCGACGATCAAGACAGTCGGCGGTACTTCTATGGGAATGATGGTTCCTGTGCTGGCGGCATTTATCGCTCAGTCCATCGGTGACCGCCCTGGTATGATCGCAGGTTTTGTAGGCGGTATGATCGCCAATAATACCGGTTCAGGATTTATCGGAGCCATTATCGCAGGTTTCGTTGCAGGATATTTTTGTAAATTTGTTGTAAATGCATTAAAAGGACTGCCTAGACAGTTTGAAGGTTTAAAATCTATTTTCTTTATACCAATCATTACAGTGGCGGTTGTAGGTATTCTGATGCAGGTTACTGCTGGGCCGGTTTCAGGCATCAACAAGGGAATGATGGACTTCCTGGCAGGACTCCAGAACTCAAGCCCAATCATCTTAGGACTCGCTGTTGGATGTATGTCTGCATTTGACATGGGTGGTCCGGTAAATAAAGCTGCATATGTAACAGGAACAACACTTTTAGCTCAGGGTAACTTCTACTTTATGGCAGGTGTATCTGCGGCATGTATCACACCTCCGCTCATCATCGCACTTGCAGCTACTTTCGCACCGAAGAAATTTACTAAGGCTGACCGTGCGGCAGGACTTGTAAACTATGTATTGGGATGTACCCACATCACAGAAGGTGCGATTCCATTTGCGGCAAAAGACCCTGTGAGAGTACTGCCGATTCTGATGGTAGGTTCCTCTATCTCAGCGATTCTTTCCTACGTGATGAAAGTTCAGGTTCCTGCACCTCATGGCGGATTTTTAATCCTTCCGTTAGTACATCCGGCTGTAACATGGGTATTATGTATCTTGGCAGGTTCTGTAGTAGGAGCAGTACTTTATGTTCTCACTGCAAAGGATGTAGAGCAGAAATAATAGATTACCCTAAAGGGCATCCCGTATTTTATGCCCTTGGGGCTTGGCGTGCTTCGCACGATAATGTATAAGAAAGGTTGGTAACTTTTATGGAAATTATGGAATTATTTGATGAATCAACAATGAATCTTGACTTACAGGGTGAGACAAAAGATCAGATTATTGAGGAAATGGTAACCCTTTTGGACGAAGGCGGAGTGCTCGCCGACAAAGAAGCTTATAAAAAAGCGATCTATGCAAGAGAAGAGCAGTCCTCCACAGGACTCGGATTTGACATCGCGATCCCGCATGCCAAGACCGCAGCAGTAAAAACTGCACGGGTGGCCTTCGGAAAGTCTGACAAAGGATTTGATTTCGGAGCCGAAGACGGGACAAAAGCACACCTGATTTTCATGATAGCGGCCACCGATACAGACAGCAACCTGCACCTGCAGGCGCTGGCAACACTCTCAAGAAATCTGATCAAAGCAGATTTCAGGAAAAAACTGCTGGAAGCAAAGACAGCGGGAGAAGTCATCGAAGTGTTAAAAACTTTATAAATAATAGCAGACCGGCAGCGGAATTAATTTTCTGGTGCCGGTTTTTCTGAGATGAGACAGAACTCCTCCTCCGGTAAATAGGATATCTATTTTTTACATGATTAGAGTGAAGCATTCTAAGAGCCGAACGGAAATCATGTGGAAAATGTCATACCAGGATAACTTCCGTTAATTCGCTCAGTGTCTTATAAGTGGCGGACGGCAAATCTTTATCGGTTATAAAGTAGTCGATATCTTTCCAGTTGGCATACTGTACCAGAGAACAGATATGTGCCTTGGAACTGTCGGAGATGACAACAATGATCTTGGACTGGGGAATGATCGCCTGCTTGATCTGGGCGTCCGTAAATTCAGAGACCGCAGGACCGTTGTGCTGTTCAAAGCCGCTGGTGCCTAAAAATGCGATATCCACCTTGATTGTGTTGATAAAATTGGTCGTCTGAAATCCTTCTGTGGACATATTGTTGGGATTGAGCTGGCCTCCGGTGAGAATCGTCACATTGTTTCCGTTATTCAGATGATAGGTTGTATTGATGGAATTTGTGACGATAGTATAGCCTGACTTTTGGCTCAGGAGCTTTGCCATGCACTGCATGGTGCTTCCGGCATCCAGATAGATGACGCCCTGTTCCGGAATCAGTTCCAGGCCTTTTTCACAGAGAGCATATTTGACGGCGCTGTTTTCGCTGATCCGTGTCTCTATAGGAATGGGACGGAAACTGGAGATCAGTGTAGCCCCGCCGTGGCTGCGCTCGATGGCTCCGATCTCCTGAAGATGGGTCAGGTCCCTCCGGATCGTCTCTTTTGTCACCTCAAACTTGTCCGCGAGCTCCCCGATCTTTGCACTTCCCGTGCTGTTGATATATTCAATGATTTCCTTCTGCCGTTCTTTTGCGAGAAGTTTTCCCATGTCGGTTCCTCCTTTTCTGCTGTTATATTTATCATAACAGATTCTCAGATTCATTTCAAATTGAAATCCACATAAACAAAAACAAAACAACAGAAACAAACATAATTTAGGGCAAAGTATTGACATGACAATGAAGAAATCATATAATTTACCCATAAAACAAAAATAAACGGACATAAAACAACGTAAACAAAATTTAATGAGGTAGATCATGAAAAATTGGAAAGAGTATGTGTTTGATGTCAACGGATTTCAGATCAATACGGTTTACAGCGGGGAAGCCATAGAAACCATTTTTCTGCCCATGCTGAGAAAGCTCACCGGGATGCAGAAAAAACTGGGCCGGAGACTGATCGTATTTCTGGCGGCGCCGCCGGCAGTGGGAAAGACGACATTGTCCAAGTTTCTGGAATATCTGGCTTTGCAGCATGAAGATCTGACAGAGATACAGGCTATAGGCCTGGACGGTTTCCACTACCATTCAGATTACATCAATTCCCACAATGCGGTCGTGATGGGAAAAGAAGTGCCGATGAAGAAAGTCAAGGGATGCCCGGAAACATACGATACTAAAAAACTGGAAGACAAGCTGAAAAAGATTAAAGAAGAGGACATTCTGTGGCCCATATATGACAGAAACATCCACGATGTGGTGGAAGATGTAGAAAAGATCACGAAGGACATTGTGCTGATCGAAGGCAACTGGCTGCTTCTTGACGAGGAGCCGTGGAAGACATTAAAGGATACCGCAGATTATACAATAATGATCCGCTCAGAAGAAGAGACGTTAAAGGAACGGCTGATCGGAAGAAAGATGAAGGGCGGACTTACGAGAGAAGAGGCAGAGGACTGGTACATAAACAGCGACAGCGTGAATGTGAGAAGGGTTTTGGAGACTTCTCTGGACGGGGATCTGATGTTAAAAGTAGAAGCAGACGGAGATTATATAGGAGGATAAAGGATGAAATCAACAGCAGCAGTTCTGGCAGGGAAAAATCAGGTATATGTAAAAGAAGTGGAGCTTCCGGAAATCGGGGAAGAAGAACTTTTGGTAAAGGTTGTGTCAAACAGCATCTGCCTTTCAACTTATAAGGCGGCACTGAGAGGCGGGGAGCACAAGAGAGTGCCGGATGATCTGAGTCCGGAGCACCCGACGATTACCGGCCATGAGTTTGGCGGATACATCGTAGAAGTGGGAGAAAAGCTGAAAGACCGCTTCAAGCCGGGAGAGAAATTCGTACTTCAGCCGGCTATGGGACTTCCGAGCGGATATTCTGCCGGATACAGCTACGAATACTATGGAGGAAATGCAACTTACTGCATCATTCCGAAGGTTTCCATCGACATTGGATGCGTACTTCCATATGACGGTGATTATTTTGCAAATGCGTCTCTGGCAGAGCCGATGTCATGTATCATCGGGGCATTTCACGCTACCTACCACACAACACCATATGTGTATGAGCACAGAATGGGATTAAAGGACGGTGGAAGTGTTGCGCTGTTAGGATGTGCTGGCCCGATGGGAATCGGAGCCATTGATTATGCATTAAATGGACCGTACAATTCAAAGCGCATCGTTGTAACAGATATCAATGATGAAAGGCTTGAGAGGGCAAAATCCCTGATCACTCCGGAGGATGCGGCATCTAAGGGCGTGGAACTCATCTATGTGAACACTGCAGGAAAAGAAAATGCGGTAGAAGAACTGAAAGAATTAAACGGCGGAAAGGGATACGATGAGGTATTTGTATTCGCACCGGTAGAATCTCTCATCGAGATGGGAGACGACCTTTTAGGAAACGACGGCTGCCTGAATTTCTTTGCAGGTCCTACGGACAACAACTTCAAGGCAAAGTATAATTTCTACAATGTCCACTATGAAGGAACCCATATCTGCGGAACTTCAGGGGGAGCGCCTGCGGATATGATCGAGTCTCTGGAATTGTCTGCGGCAGGAAAGATCAATCCGTCTTACATGGTTACACACATCGGAGGCATTGACGCGGCGCCGGATACGATCCTGAATCTGCCGAAGCTTCCGGGAGGCAAAAAGCTGATTTACCCTCATATCAAGATGGAGTTGACTGCCATCGAAGATTTTGAGAAACTGGGAAAAGAAAACGAAATGTTTGCACATCTGGCGGAGATCTGCAAGGCAAACAACAATGTGTGGTGCAAAGAGGCAGAAGAATATCTTCTCGATACTTTAGCGCCGGAAAAATAAGAGAGAATGATGCAGAAGGAGTCCTGATTAGTTTCAGGGCTCCTTTTTTCGGAAATTGTTGACTTTGAGTGAGCTCCAAGTGCTATGATAGAGAAAACCACTGAAATGAAGAAAGGTCAGGGACAAATAATATGAGATATCGTATGCTTGGGAATACAGGGCTTGAGATCAGTGAGATCGGGCTTGGATGTGAGGGCTTTGTAGGAAAAGACGAACATGAAACAGAAGAACTCTTAAATCTGGCACAGAAAAAAGGAATAAATTATTTAGACCTATATACGCCTGATCCGGATCTCAGAGATCGAATCGGAAAGATGCTGAAAGGAAGGAGAGAAGAGTATTTCCTTCAGGGGCATCTCTGTACGATTTGGAAGGATGGACAATATAAGCGCACCAGACAGATTGATGAAGTCAGGGAAGGATTCGAAGATATGCTTCAAAGACTATGTACCGATTCTTTGGAAGTAGGGATGATACACTATGTAGATTCCTTAAAAGACTGGAAGGAAGTATACGAGGGCCCGGTCATGCAGTATGCCAGAGAACTGAAGGCTCAGGGAAAGATTCGCCATATCGGGCTGAGCAGCCACAATCCGGAGGCTGCCATGGAAGCTGTAAAGAGCAGAGAGATCGAGGTTCTTATGTTCAGCATCAATCCTTGCTATGATCTGCAGCCCGCCGGGGAAAACTGTGAGGCATTATGGGATGACAAAAATTATAAAGGGGATCTTGTGAATATGGACCCGGCCAGGGAGGAGCTGTATGAAATGTGCAGTAAACAGGGTGTGGGCATTACCGTCATGAAAGCTTTCGGAGGAGGGGATCTGCTGAGTGAGGAATTATCACCCGCAGGCAGAGCGCTGACACCGAGTCAATGCATTCACTATGCACTTACCAGGCCTGCCGCAGCATCTGTCCTGGCTGGGGCTCACACTGCCGAAGAACTTTCAGACAGTCTGAGGTATGAAGAGGCAGGCGAAGATGAGAAGGATTACGCCCGTGCCCTGGCTGAGTTTCCGAATATCAGCTGGAAAGGCCACTGTATGTACTGCGGCCACTGCGCGCCTTGTCCGAAGGGAATTGAGGTGGCCTCTGTCACTAAGTTTTTAAATCTGGCAAAGGCTCAGGATGATGTTCCTGAAACAGTGAGAGAACACTATGCGGTTCTAGAACATAAGGCATCAGAGTGCATTGGATGCGGTATTTGTGAGAATCGGTGTCCGTTTGAAGTGTCCATCATTGAAAACATGAAAAAAGCCGCTGAAATATTCGCACAATAAGCCAAAGGAGAATTCGCATTGTACTTATTATTTTTTATACTGCCGATCCTGATTCTCATACCGGCAGGGATTTATTTATATATTTTCTTCCGCAGGATTTTAAGCCTTTTCTTAAAAAGAGACGTACGCATAGTGAAAGTGGTGAGTGCGGTTTTGGCACTGGCTTGTGTGTTTTCAGCATGGCCGGCCTATGGATGGGGAGGAGTGGCGGTCCTGCATCTTGTGGGAGTCTCTCTGGTCCTTGAGCTGATCAATCTTCTCTTAAAAAGAACGCCGTTTGTTTTCAAGAAATGGGATCTGATTTACAGAAGCGGGATACTGTCTTTTCTCATCATTGCGGTTGTCTTTTCCTACGGATATATTAATATGCAGCAGATTAAGAAGACCAGTTACAGGATCGGGACTCCTAAGATACAGCAGGAGGAAACGCTCAGAATAGCTCTCATGTCAGACATCCATCTGGGTGTTACGATGAGTGCCAAAGATCTGGAGAATTGGTGCGGCAAAATACAGAGTCAGGAGCCGGATCTGGTTCTTTTGACTGGAGATATCTTCGATGAGGATACAAAGAGAGAAGAGATGGAACGGGCGGCCAAAGCTTTGGGATATATGAAGAGTACTTATGGAAGTTTTTATGTATATGGGAATCATGATTCCAATCAGTACAGGGAAAAGCCGGAGTACACTTCTGGTTATCTCAGGAATACGTTAGAAAAAGCCGGAGTCCGTGTGCTGGAGGATGAGGTGTTTAAGACAGGGAAGGATATCTGTATCATCGGGAGAAAGGATGCCGGTGACCGGGACCGGAAGAGTCTGAAAGAGATCATGAAAGATGCACCGGAAAACAGTTTCAGAATCCTGATGGATCACCAGCCCGGAGATCTGAAGGAAAATAACAGGCAGGGCATCGATCTTCAGGTGTCCGGACATACCCATGCCGGGCAGATCTGGCCGACCGGGCAGCTGATGCAGCTTCTTGGAATCAATGAGATCAACTATGGTTACCGGAAGATCGGGAACCTCCAGACCGTGGTGACATCCGGCATGGCGGGATGGGGGTATCCGATCCGCACGGGAGGCCACTGTGAATACGTGATCATAGATGTGGTGTTAAAGAAATGAGGTCTCACTGCGGTGCATTTTGTCTCTGTATTCGGTTCCCCACTGCACCATGGAGTCCAGGATCGGTTTTAAGCTCAGGCCGGTTTCAGTGAGAGAATATTCTACTTTCGGAGGGACCTGAGGGTAGACTTTCCGGTTTACCAGTCCGTCGGCTTCCATAGAGCGCAGATTGCTGGTCAGGACTTTCTGCGTGATTCCGGTCACGGAGCGCATCAGTTCGCTGAACCGTTTCGTTCCGGTCAAAAGATCACGTATGATTAAGACCTTCCATTTGTCACCGATCAGCTGCAGTGTCATTTCCACAGGACATTCCGGGATGTTTCGTTTTTTTGACATTGTGTACTTCCTCCTTGCTATGTTTATTTTATATCTTCCCATTTAGAAATACAATAAGTAACCTGGCGGCGGCATAGTATCTTTTGGATACCATGCCACCTTTTTGTGCGTGGTTTACGGAGTATGGAAGACCGATTAGAATAAAAGAAGAGAATGAAAGGTGCAAAAGGGGGATGAAATATGGGGACAGAAAATCAAAGGGTGTTAAAACAAAAGCTTTCGCAGGCAGGAGCCATTGTAATTGGCGCAGGCGCAGGGATGTCGGCGGCAGCCGGACTGCTGTATTCCGGAGAACGGTTTGAGAAGAATTTTAAGGAATTCATAGAGCGGTACGGACTCAGAGATATGTATTCCGCAGGTTTTTATCCGTTTCCTTCCCCGGAAGAAAAGTGGGCTTACTGGAGCAGGCATATTTATTTAAACCGATATGATATGCCCTCAGGAAAAGCATATACAGATCTGTTTCAGGCAGTGAGAGATAAAAATTATTTCGTGCTGACAACCAACGTAGATCATCAGTTTTGGCTGTCCGGATTTGAGGATCGGAGAATTTTTGCCGTCCAGGGAGATTACGGCCTGTTTCAGTGTAAAAAAGCGTGCCATCCGAAGCTCTACGATAATGAGACTCAGGTGAGGGCCATGGTACGGGAGCAGAGGAACTGCAGGATACCAAAGTCCCTGATACCAAAATGTCCGGTCTGCGGCGGAGAAATGGAAGTAAACATTAGGAAAGATGAATATTTCATAGAAGATGAGAAGTGGCATGAGGCGGCCGGACGGTATAAAAGATTTCTCAGTGAGAACAGAGGTAAAAGAATTCTGTTTCTGGAACTTGGCGTCGGAATGAATACACCGGGGATTATAAAGTACCCTTTCTGGCAGATGACTGCGGAGAATCCAAAGGCAGTCTATGTCTGTGTCAATTCCGGGGAAGCGTACTCTCCAAGGGAAATAGAAGCGCAGTCGATTTGTATTGACGGGGATATTGGGAAACTTATAGATATTTGTGTTTCGAGTCAGAAAATTGACTTGATTGACGAAAAAAAGAATTCTTGCAATTAAGAAGTGGATATGGGGGTTACACTGATGGGGTGTAAAAACATCAGGAAGGGAGAAAGAAAAAATGACACATGACGAGCAAAGAAAATATCTGATTCAGAAACTTCTTGATGAGGATATTCAATATAAAGATGTAGTTATTCCAGAAGATGTGCAGCAGCAAAAACTGCTGCTGCGCAGTTTAATGAATGTTAGACCGCCAAAGGCTGTCAGCCGCGAATTTATGGAAGTGCAGGATAACTACTTGTCCGATGAACGTGATGCAGCAGGAGTTGTTGATGCGGCATCCCTTCCCGTGGTTCCTCAATATCCGCGTCTTGTATTATGGCAAAGTGATATTACCGTGTTAAACTGTGATGCGATTGTAAATGCAGCGAATAGTCAGATGTGTGGATGTTTCCGGGCTTTGCACTCCTGTATCGATAATATCGTGCATACAAAAGCCGGTATTGCCCTGCGTCTGAAATGCAATGAGATTATGCAGAAACAAGGCCGCGAAGAACCTGCCGGGCAGGCGAAGATTACACCAGCATACAATTTGCCGTGCAAATATATACTTCACACCGTTGGCCCAATCATCGAAACGGGACATCCAAGTGAGCAGCAGAAAGAGCAGCTCGCGTCCTGCTATCGTTCCTGTTTACAGCTTGCAGCTGAATCCGGGTGCAAGAGCATTGCTTTTTGCTGTATCTCAACCGGCGTTTTTATGTTTCCAAACCGGGAGGCAGCCGAGATTGCGATTAAGACAGTCAAAGATGTTCTCGCTGTGGATACAAGGATTGAGAGAGTTATCTTTAATGTATACAAAGACTTAGATAAAGAAATCTACGAAAAATTACTTGCGGTAAATTGAGCGTATCATCACATAGAATTTTTACATCTGG
Source organism: Anaerostipes sp. CAG:276 (assembly GCF_000432215.1). Classification (NCBI taxonomy): domain Bacteria; kingdom Bacillati; phylum Bacillota; class Clostridia; order Lachnospirales; family Lachnospiraceae; genus Anaerostipes; species Anaerostipes sp. CAG:276. Next base: position 51,838 of record NZ_FR889199.1, on the reverse strand, counting down.
TATGGTATGATTTTGAAAGTGAGAAAACATTACAAATCGGAATTTACCGAATTAAGTTAATCGTGCCATAATCAAATTTGATGGAGAATGACCGTTATGATTAGAAATTTGTAGAAAGTAGATATAAATAGGGTTGCTGACATATGGTTAAAGACCAATCTGAAAGTACATTTTTTTATTTCTGAACAATACTGGACAAGTAATTATGAATTAGTGAAGGAAATGTTGCCACAGGCGGAAGTCTACGTGTATGAAGATGATAAAATAATTCAAGGCTTTGTAGGTGTAAGAAATGAATATATTGAGGGTATTTTTGTTTTTGATGAAATGCAGTCACATGGTATTGGCAAAATTTTGTTGGATTATATCAAGGATAAAAAAGTCAGATTACAGTTAAACGTATATCAGAAGAATGTCAGGGCAATGTCTTTTTACCAAAGAGAAGGGTTTACTATTTAGTGTGAAATGATGGATGAATTCACTGGCGAAAAAGAATATGTAATGAACTGGGAATCAAAGTGGAGATCAGATTTTTGAGAGGTAATAATGTAAATGCGTTTTTTGTTGATACAGGGAATAGGATTTTGGGGAACCATTTTATTTTTCTTATCTTATCAGTGTAGAAATAATAAAACACTGTTTCAAGTTCAATTTGTTTCTTATTTATGTTATACCATACATTTATTGCTGTTAGGAGCAATTACTGGTGGGATAAGCTATATATTGAATACAGTGCGTTCTTTCTGCTTGGGAAGTAAGAATGATTTTTTGAAAGGCAGATTGGTATGTTGTATACTCTGCATATTGCAGGTAACAACGCTGGTTTTTACTTGGAACGGATGGTGGTCGATACTTCCGGTTGTTGCCAATATTGCAGCAACGATAGGTGGATACACATACAACGCACGGAAAATCCGTATAGTTGGAATGTTGATCAATTCACCGTTGTGGATTGTATATGATATCGTTGTTGGTTCTTGGGCTGGAATATTAGATGAAATAGTTAGTGAAGTATCTATGATTATATCTATTATCCGTTATGGATGGGAAAACATGGATTTATCAGAAATTGAGGAATAATTGAAAGAAATGAGAAATCGCAAATGACCGAACTGCAATAGAGAGGCTTCTTGTTCGGAAGATAGGAAAATGTGAAAGAAAATTTAACGACTCATAATTTTATCAATAGAAAATTATAAAAGAAGGAAGGCGATTCAACAATATGAAGATTGAAGGGAACCAGAAGGAACTGGACGCAATGGCAGAATTTCATAAGGGAAACCGTGTTGAGGGGTTGAGGATGCAAGAGGAATTCGCAGCAGAATTCCGCAAGGAATATGAAGACAAAGACCATTGTCCTTGTCTGAAAGCCTGTCGTTATCATGGAAACTGTAAGGAATGTGTAGCAATCCACAGGGCGCATCAAGAACATGTTCCTAACTGTATGCGGCCATTGATTAATAAGAAGCTGAAATTGATGTCAGAATTAACAGAGCATACCTTGGCAAATGAAATAGAAGCCCCACATGAGATTTTAAGAAAATAGGCAAGCCAACTTCCAGTTTGTATAGAACATAAAACAACTTAATAATCGCTACTTTCACAGAAGCATCACTGAGCAGGAGATCCGAAAGGACTTCCTGTTTTTCTGCTATGAAAAAAGGGAAAACTATCGCAGATGGTGCTTTTTGTCTTTAAGCAGCCTGTGCCAACAGATATTACGTCCATTTTCTACATGATTGGAGTGAGGCATTCTAAGAGCCGAACGGAAATCATGTGGAAAATGTCATACCCACAGGGCATCCCGTATTTCATACCCTTCGGGTGGACGCGCTTTGCGTGATAAGGTATAGTTTTTAATGTATTCAAACATATCGACTGGGAAATTTATAAAAGTGGGTTTACTGTATGATATCTCCCGGACAAAAACTCATTTTTCTGTGCCAGTCCTTTGCAAACGATAAGGGCTGAATGAAGAATATACCGGCAGTCATTTCCCGGTGTTGAGGTGGAGCGGATATACTGCCGGTGCAGGTTTTTAAGCCACGGTTCGAATCCGCAGATGCCTGAGTCAGATTTTATACGCCGGCTGACCTGGTCCGTTCTCAGATAGTTTGAGAAGACCAGGTGGAGCCGGCGTTCATATTTTATATGCTCTTTCAGAGAATAGTGAAATTCTTTGTTATGGGAACGGGTAAAAGAATCAGCGAGATAATGCATCATCTCACCCGCCCGGAACCAGCCCGTAAAAGTATTCCGAAAGCCTGACGAATAAGCCTGATCCATCAGATGTCTGCGGGAGTCATAACTGTGTCCTTGCAGATCTGCGGCGTTGGAGCCGCCCAGATAGGAGAAAAGATTGAAATCGGGCAGAACATTTCCCAGAATAAATGCAAATGTTTTGGGCTTGTCCAGGAACATTCGGCGGGCCAGCAGTTTTGAAAGGGCGTAATGATCTTTTGTTTCCATAGGATACCTCTTTATAAAAACGATGTTTCCGATTCTGTCTTTATAGTATCTGTGAATTGTGTATAAATAGTGATGGAAGTTTAAAAAATTCGCAAGACGATATCACTGTTTTATATTATAATAAACTGAACTACAAAAGAAAGGATTTAAGAAACCTATGAACCAAAATACAAAAGGTGTAATCTTTACGATGCTGGGCGGAATCTTCTGGGGGATTTCCGGGATTATCGGGAAATATCTGTTTGACGAAAAGCAGCTCACGGCCGTCTGGCTTGTGACGCTGAGGCTTTTGTCAGCAGGACTGCTTATGCTTATGCTGGCGGCAGTCCAGAAGAAGGGGGATATATTCCGTGTATGGAAAAAGAAACGGACGGCAGTCAGCCAGCTGGTATTTTGTCTGTTTGGGATGACAGCCTGCCAGATGTCTTATTTTCTTGCAATCCAGTATTCTAACCCGGGGACAGCCACGGTGCTCCAGTACATTGCCCCGGCGCTGATCATGCTGTTCTGTCTGGCAGTGGAAAAGAGAAAGCCGAAGCGTCTGGAAGTGATTGTTTTAGTCTGCGTTATAGCCGGTGTTTTCCTGCTGGCGACTCACGGAGATCCGGGAAGCCTGGCCGTCACAGGCAGGGCTTTGTTCTGGGGACTTGCGGCTGCCGTGGCTCTGGCTGTCTATAACATTCAGCCGGAAAAGCTCCTCAATGAATTTGGGTCCATGGAGACCGTGGGATGGGGGATGTTTATAGGGGGACTTCTTATGATACCTGTGACGGGATTTTTTCATGTACCCGGTATATGGGATATGACAACGGTCCTTTTGGCACTGGCCGTTATCATCTTCGGAACGGTGATTCCGTTTGGATGTTATCTGGAAGGCGTCCGTCTGCTGGGACCCGTGAGAGCCAGTATGTTTGCGTGTGTGGAACCGCTGGTGGCGGCAGTCATGTCCGCGCTGCTGCTGGGAGAGGTCTTTGTCGGTGTGGATGTTCTGGGATTCGCCCTGATCATCGGAGGGGTAACATCCCTGGCGGTGTTTGACCGGTCGTAATCTAATGAAGAGGATTTGTCTGCGTCCTTCTGCATGGATGAAAAGTTTATAAATAATTGCTGTTCTGTTGGATATATTTGTGCAATATGCTATAATAAATCAGACATAACGTGTGGGAGCACAGAGAAATAATGGAGATCTAGGAGGGCAATATGGAGAGATACATTATGGCACTGGATGCGGGAACAACGAGCAACCGGTGTATCCTGTTCAACAGAGAGGGCAAGATCTGCAGTGTGGCTCAGAAGGAATTCACTCAGATATTTCCGAATCCGGGATGGGTGGAGCATGATGCGGGAGAGATCTGGTCTACGCAGCTTGGAGTGGCGGTGGAGGCCATGCAGAAGATCGGTGTCACGGCGGAACAGATCGCGGGCATCGGCATCACCAACCAGAGGGAAACTACGATCCTTTGGGACAAGGAGACAGGGGAGCCGATCTACAACGCTATTGTGTGGCAGTGCCGCAGGACCTCAGAGCTCTGTGATTCCCTGAAAGAACAGGGACTGGAAGAAAAGATACGGGATAAGACCGGTTTGATTATCGATGCCTATTTTTCCGGGACGAAGGTTAAGTGGATTCTGGACCACGTGGAAGGAGCAAGGGAGAGGGCGCAAAAGGGAGAGATTCTCTTTGGAACCGTGGAGACATGGCTGATCTGGAAACTCACAAAAGGAAAAGTCCATGTGACGGATTATTCCAATGCGTCCAGAACCATGCTGTTTAATATCAAAGATCTCACATGGGATAAGGAGATCCTTGAGATTCTTGATATCCCGGAAGCGATGCTTCCGAAACCTGTCCAGTCAAGTGAGATATACGGTGAGGCAGACCCGTCATATTTCGGCGGTGCGGTTCCTATCGCTGGCGCGGCGGGAGACCAGCAGGCGGCTCTGTTCGGACAGACCTGTTTCAGGGCGGGTGAAGCCAAGAATACATACGGTACGGGAGGCTTCCTTCTCATGAATACGGGCCGGATGCCGGTGAATTCTCAGCACGGGCTTTTGACAACGATCGCATGGGGCCTGGACGGTAAGGTGGACTATGCGCTGGAAGGATCTATTTTTGTGGCGGGAGCTGCCATCCAGTGGCTGAGGGATGAGTTAAAACTCATCGATTCTTCCCAGGATTCTGAGTATATGGCCCAAAAAGTGAAGGACAGCAACGGCTGTTATGTAGTGCCGGCGTTTACGGGACTGGGTGCTCCTCACTGGGACCAGTATGCCAGGGGAACGATCCTCGGCATTACCCGCGGAGTCAACAAGTGCCACATTATCAGGGCGACATTAGAGTCTATTGCATTTCAGGTCAACGATGTGCTGAAGGCTATGGAGGCCGACGGAGGCATTCATTTAAGTTCTCTCAAGGTAGACGGAGGCGCCAGCCAGAACAATCTTTTAATGCAGATGCAGGCAGATATCAGCGGTGCCCCGGTACACCGTCCGGCCTGTGTGGAGACGACAGCTATGGGAGCGGCATACCTGGCAGGCCTTGCAGTCGGCTATTGGGACAGCAAAGAGAAGCTGTCCGAGAACATGGAGATCGACTGTGTCTTTGAACCTCAGATCAGTGAGGAAGAAAGAGAGAAAAAAGTATCCGGATGGAAACGGGCAGTCCGCTATTCATACGGATGGGCAAAAGAAGAATAAGAGAGTTGATTTTTTCACCAGTCTTCCCACTGGTGAAAAAATATGATAATATTGGTTGGACCAATTAAGGAAGATTGTAAAAAATATTGACTTGGAGTGAGCTCCAGGTGATATGGTAAATTCAGGAGCACACAGTGGCCGGCAGGAAGATGCCGCGGCCTTCAAATAAAAAAGTAAGGAGTGCGCAGAGATGGAAGCACATGAAGTATTAGAAAAAGTCAGCCGGGGAGAAATGTCCGTTGGGGAGGCAGAAGCATTTTTCCGCAGGGAGCCCTTTGAGGATATGGGGTATGCCAAACTGGATACCCACAGAAAATTAAGGAACGGAGCTGCCGAGGTTGTCTTTTGCAGCGGTAAAGCTGATGACCATCTGGTCAGTATTTTTCAGAGATTATGGGAACAGAACGGGGAAGTATTCGGAACGAGAGCTTCCCGGGCACAGTATGAACTTGTCCGGCAGGAACTTCCGGAACTTACATACGATGCAGTATCCCGCATTATGAAGATTGAAAAGCCCGGGAAAAAGAAGATTGGAAAGATTGCGGTATGCACAGGAGGCACGGCGGATATTTCTGTGGCCGAGGAGGCGGCCCAGACAGCGGAGTTCTTCGGCAATCACGTGGACCGCATCTATGATGTGGGAGTCAGCGGCCTTCACCGGCTCTTGTCCCGGCTGGATGTGATTCAGAGTGCCAACTGTGTCGTTGCGGCGGCGGGAATGGAGGGCGCTCTGGCAAGTGTCATCGGTGGACTTGTTGACAAGCCGGTGATCGCGGTGCCTACCTCTGTGGGCTACGGGGCCAGTCTGAACGGCATTTCGGCTCTGCTCACGATGATTAACTCATGTGCCAACGGCATTGCGGTTGTAAATATTGACAATGGATACGGTGCCGGCTACATGGCATCACAGATCAACAGACTGGGGGAACGATCATGAATCAGACACTTTATTTAGAATGTTATTCGGGGATCAGCGGCGACATGATGACAGCGGCTCTGTTGGATCTCGGGGCCGATGAAAAGGTCCTTTCAGAGGCTCTTGAAAGCCTTCCTGTAAAGGGAGTTCGGACAGAGGTGAGAAGAGTATCAAAGGCTGGGCTGGACGCATGTGATTTCCATGTGATTCTGGATCACGAACATGAGAACCACGACCACGATATGGAATATCTTCACGGACACAGCCACGACCATTCTCACGGAGATCACGGACATCATTCTCATGACCACGAACACAGGGGGCTCGCAGAAATTCTTGAGATCCTTTGCAGGGCACAGATCACGGACGGTGCAAGAGAGAAGGCGGTGAGAATTTTTGAGATACTCGCAGAGGCGGAGGCCAAGGCTCACGGGACCAGTATAGAAAAGGTCCATTTTCATGAGGTGGGAGCCGTGGACTCTATCGTGGATATTACGGCAGCAGCTGTCTGCCTCGACAACCTTCAGATTGACAAGGTCATTATTCCTGTGCTCTGTGAGGGAAGCGGGTCTGTGCGCTGCCAGCACGGTGTGATCCCGGTCCCGGTTCCGGCAGTTACCGCCGTCACGTCTAAATACTCCATTCCCCTGCACATGACGGATGTGCAGGGAGAACTGGTCACTCCGACCGGCGCCGCTATCGCAGCGGCCATCCGGACTTCCGCCCGGTTGCCGGAGCGGTTTGTGATCGAGAAAACCGGGATCGGGGCCGGAAAGAGAGAGTATGAACGGCCGAGCCTGCTGCGGGCCATGCTGATCCGGGAAACAGAAGACGGAAGCGCCGGCGATTATATATACAAGCTGGAGAGCAATATTGACGACTGTACCGGGGAAGCGCTGGGATACGTGATGGAGCGGCTGATGAAGGCAGGGGCAAGAGATGTCCACTATACACCCGTATTTATGAAGAAGAACAGACCGGCCTATCAGCTCAATGTTATCTGCAAGGAGGAAGACATAGAGAAACTTGAGGGGATCATTTTCCGGGAGACGACGACCATCGGCATCCGCAGACAGAAGATGGAACGAAGTGTACTGAAACGGCAGGTGAAAACAGTGAAGACTTCTCTGGGGGAAGCCCGGATCAAGGTGTGTTTTATGGAAAACGGAATGAGAGCCTATCCGGAGTATGAGAGTGTCAGGGAACTGTGCAGAAAGAACGGGCTTTCTTTCCAGGAAACCTACCAAAGGATCGAAGAGGAATGCTATGGACAGATATGAGGAACACTGCGCAAATTTAAAAGAGGCAGTCAGAGGCTTTGTAAAGGAAGATGTGGCGCTTGCTTTTTCCGGAGGAGTGGACAGCAGCCTGCTCTTAAAGCTTCTGTGCCTTGCGGCAGAGAAAACCGGGAAAAAGGTGGCGGCATTTACGATGGTGACAAAACTTCACCCGTCTGGGGATGCCAAAATTGCGGAGAGAGTTGCCGGGGAAGCGGGAGCCGTTCACCGTGTCATTCATGTGGATGAACTTTCCCATGCGGGGATCATGGACAATCCGGAAAACAGGTGTTATCTGTGCAAGAGATATCTGTATACAAAACTGCTGAAATCGGCGAAAGCGTTGGGGATACAGACTGTACTGGAAGGAACCAATGCGGATGACCTGAACGCCTACCGTCCGGGAATCCGGGCAGTAAAAGAGCTGGGAATTCTCAGTCCTCTTGTGCAGGCCGGGATGACCAAAGCCGATATCCGCAGGATGGCATCGGAATATGGGATTTCTGTGGCAGAGCGGCCGGCAAGTCCCTGTCTTGCCACGAGATTTCCCTATGGGACCAGACTGTCTTGGGAGAAAATGAAGATGGCAGAGGAAGGGGAGAAGTTTCTGAGAACATTGGGCTTTTACAATGTTCGTGTCCGTATTCACGGAGATACGGCGAGGATCGAAGTGGACGAGAAAGATCTTCCCGGTCTGGTCAAAAACAGAGCGGCTGCGGTAAAGCGGCTGAAAGAAATAGGCTTTACATACATTACGGTGGATCTGGAGGGATTCAGGTCCGGCAGCATGGACACTCACTTGAAACAGGGAAAGGAGAAATAGGATATGCATATGGCAGATGCGCTTGTGGCCCCTGCGGTGGCAGGCACCATGTATGCCTGTTCTGCGGCGGCAGCAGGATGGGCGGTAAAAAAAGTACAGGAGGAAGATGACCCGAAAAAAGTTCCGCTGATGGGGGTCATGGGAGCCTTTGTGTTCGCAGGACAGATGATCAATTTTACGATCCCGGGAACAGGTTCTTCCGGGCACCTGTGCGGAGGAATGCTCGCGTCGGCAGTACTGGGACCATTTGCGGGATTCCTGACCATGATCGGGGTACTGCTGATCCAGTGCCTTCTTTTTGCGGACGGAGGGCTTCTCGCACTTGGATGCAACATTTGGAACATGGCGTTTTACGGCTGTTTTATAGGAGCCGGGCTTCTCTGGAGGCGGTTCATGAAAAACGGACCGGATAAAAGGAAAATTACATATGCATCCGTTATCGGATGTATCCTTACCTTACAGCTGGGAGCACTTTCCGTGACAGCAGAGACACTTGCTTCGGGCATTACAGAGCTGCCTTTTGGAGTGTTTGCAGCTGCTATGCAGCCGATCCATCTGGCCATCGGACTGGTGGAAGGACTGATCACTGCTGCGGTGCTCTGTTTCCTGTACGAGGCCAGGCCGGAGCTTATCTGGACCGGAGACTCCGGGAAATCTGCGGCAGGCGCAAAGAAGCCGAAGCTCTCTTTCCGAAAAGTGCTGCTTGCACTTGCAGGCGCATTTGTACTGATCGGAGGCGCATTATCCCTGGCTGCATCCTCAAATCCGGACGGGCTTGAATGGTCTATACAAAAAATCACAGGATCCGCGGAGCTTGCGGCTTCCGGTCCGATTCACGCTGCGGCCGAAAGGATTCAGGGCCTGACCTCCCTCCTGCCGGATTATTCTATCCCGGATCGGGAGACGATGCTTGGAACTTCTCTGTCAGGCATCTTCGGAGGAATCGCGGTGATCGTGTTATGCACAGCCGTCTGTTACCTGTTCGGCCTGTTTAGGAAGAAAGGGAAACATGAGCAGAATCAATGAGGCAGTACATGAAATACACCATCTGGATGCCATGGCCCAAAGAGAGGGGCGGATCAACAGGATTCATCCTCTGAGTAAGCTTCTCGTGACGGTCTGGTATATCGCTTTTACCATGTTATTTCCGGCCTGTGACCTGAGCGGAACCTTTTGTATGATCCTGTATCCCGCAGTAATCATGCGGGCAGGAAACATTTCTGTGGTCAGAAGCATAAGAAAATTAGGTCCGGTTCTTCTGCTCGTCTGTGCGGTGGGGATCGCGAATCCGTTTTTTGACCGGGCCGTACTCTTTCGGGCAGGACCTTTGCCTGTAACTGGCGGCATGATCTCCATGGCGACGCTGATGCTCAAAGGAGTTTTTGCGGTGCTGGCGTCTTACCTGCTGATCCTGACAACGTCCATGGAGAGCATCTGTTATGCTCTGCGTCTCCTGCATGTGCCGAAGATCATGGTGACCATGGTGCTTCTGATCTATCGGTATGTGATCGTGCTGCTGAAAGAAGCCGAACGGATCTCCCAGGCGTACTCATTGAGAGCGCCGGCTCAGAAGGGAATCCATTACCGGGCATGGGGGACCCTGCTGGGACAGCTGATGTTAAGAAGCATCGACCGGGCCCAGACGGTCTATGAGAGCATGCTGCTCCGGGGCTTTGACGGAAGCTTTCATCTGTCAAAGAAACAGAAAATGGACCCGGGCAGTGCCGTTTATCTGGCAGGCTGGCTGGGTATCGTTGTCTTGCTGCGGTATGTTTCTGTTTTTAAACTTGCCGGAAGCCTGCTAAAATAAAATACGGAGGAAGTATGAACAAAATAGAAGTAAACGGTCTCACTTTTTCTTATGAAAAAAGAGCTTCATCAGGCAGAATAAATGTGCTTTCCGATTTAAGCTTTACGGCAGCGGAGGGAGAGCGCATCGGCCTGATCGGGGCTAACGGAGCGGGGAAGTCTACACTGCTCAAACTCATGGTAGGGCTTCTGACAGATTATGAAGGAGATATGAGAATCGGCGGGGTCAGTGTGGAGAAAGATTCTCTGGCGGATATCCGAAGAAGGATGGGATATGTATTTCAGGACTCGGAAAGCCAGCTTTTTATGTCTACGGTATACGAGGATGTGGCTTTTGCGCCGCGCAATTACGGGCTCTCTGAGGAGGAAACAAGAGAGAGGACGATGAGAGCACTGGAGAGTGTCCATATGGAGCAGATGAAAGACAGGCATATCTACCGGCTGTCCGGAGGAGAGAAAAAAAGGGCATCCATCGCATCAATCCTGTCCATGGAGCCGGAGGTGATCCTTATGGATGAGCCGTCGGCGGCTCTGGACCCGAAAAACAGGCGCAGCCTGATTCATCTCCTGAACGGACTTTCCGGGACGAAAATCATTGCGTCCCATGACCTGGATTTCATCTATGATACGTGTGAGAGGACTATCCTGATCGCAGACGGAAGACTTGCAGCAGACGGACCTACGGGAGAAATATTAAGGGATCAAACACTTTTGGAAGACAATGGGATGGAACTGCCGCTGTCATTTTCCAGGACTTTGAATTGAATGGAGGAATGTATTTTGACGATCGCAGAAGTGAGTAAGAAGTATGACATAACCGCAGATACGCTGAGATATTATGAAAGGATTGGGCTGATACCCGCTGTCCCGAGGAAGCCGAACGGCATCCGGGACTATGACCAGGCATCCTGCCAGTGGGTGGAACTGATGAAGTGCATGCGGAAAGCCGGGGTGCAGATCGAGGCACTGATCGAATACGTAGCGCTGTTTCGTCAGGGTGACGAAACGATGGATGCCCGGAAAACGATTCTCATTGAACAGAGAAAACGTCTGGTACGGAAAATGCAGGATATACAGGAAACACTGGAACGCCTGGATTATAAAATAGAGATGTATGAGCAGGGGAAAATGACAAGTGACTATCAGCTGCATATCAAAGACTGCCAAAAATGATTCTGTTTCACATTTAATTGAGCTGCCGGTCCCGGCAGCTCTTTTGGATGATCATAAAGATTCTGTTCTTCTGCAGATGCACATGTAAGAAAAACTGTCTGTACTTCCGTTTATCGGGCTGGCTTCCAGTGATATAGCGAATGATTCTTTCTGAGGAAAATGTATGTTGACAGAAGCCTTAAATTCTGAATTTTTTTCATAGCTTTTAAAAGGTCCTGTCTTATCTGTCTTAGATTTTCAGGATACACGGTATCGTTGTAAAAACGGGTTCTGACATACTGGTCCAATGATTCTGCCGTATAGCCATATTCCGCAAAAAAGCCCTCAGAGAGCAGCCTGAATTCAATTCTGCCTTCTCTTATTCGAAGCAGGAAAATACTTTCCGGAAGATGGACAAACAGATGGCTCATTCGGTTTCGGAGATTGACAGTCTCTGTAATGTCCGTGATGATCCCCTGTAAAAACTGCCGGCCCTGATACTCCATATACCTGCTTTGATCTATGACCCAGATGTATCCGTTTTTGCTGAGCATACGGTATTCAAAATTGACTATCACATCCTGCCGCTCAAGTTCTTCTACTCCGGCTGACACCAGGTGTCTGTCGTCAGGGTGGACCATGTTCATAAACTTATTGCCGAAGCGGTCCTTTATCTCCTGTCTGGTAAAGCCAAAGATCTGGAGGAATCGGTCACTTATATAGAGAAAATCATAATCCGGAGTGTCTTCACACCGGTGATAGCCTCCGGGCATATCATTGTTCAGGAATGCCAGCTCCTGGGATTTACGCATCAGTATGGCATTGCGCTCCGCCAGCTGCTGCTGGACGCTCATCGGTTCAGAAATATCAGTGCAGGCACTGACGATAGCAAAGCGGCCGTCTTCTGCTTCTATGACCTTTCCTTTGTCCAGGGACCAGAACCAGGAACCGTCTTTTTTGGGCATCCGGTATGTAGTCGTATACTCAAGCCCGGCGTAGTATTCCGGCCCGATATCTTTTGCCACCTGTTCCCTGTCATCCGGATGAATGGTATTGATGACTCTGCCGTCTATGGCCTGCTCGAATTCTTCAAAGGAACCGTAGCCCAAAAGCCGGACCATTTCATGGTTGGCGAAATAGAGAGGGAAACCGTCTTCACAGTAGCCGCCGATCATTCCTCCCGGCGACATCTGGGCGAAGATGGAGGCAGCAGTCCTGCGGTTTTCTTCCGTAAGTTTCATAAAGGACGGATCTTTTTCCGAGATATGGACAACAGCAGACAGAGCCCGCTGGGATGCATTCAGCCTCTGTTCTCTCTGTTTCTGCTCAGTCACGTCACTGATGGAACCATAGTAGAGTTTATCCCCTCCCTGTTTCTTCAGAAGGTACACATGCATATGAATCCAGATGGTGCTCCCGTCATCTTTAAGACGCCGGACGTCCGCTTCGGCTCCGTTTAAAATACTGCGGTCAGCGCTGTCGAATAAATCAAAGACTGTCTGATGATCTTCTTCATAAATATTTTCCAGGATGATTCTGCGCTGTTCTTCCAGATCAACGGCATTGGAACCCGTAACTTTAAAATATTGTTCATTACAGCGCACAAGTTCGATTTCACGTCCATGGATTTTATAAAAAGCTACACCGCCCATAATATTATTCAGCATTGCCTCACTGACAATATTCTCATTTAGCAGCTCTTTAATATGGAGACGTTCCAGCTGGCGTGCCTTGATGCCTCTGAGATCGAGATTGTTCTTATCGGCCAGTAAAGGCTCAAACACGCTGATGGGCATAGGATGGTAGAAGTAGTAGCCCTGTCCATAGGTACAGCCCATATTTAAAAGATAATCCATCTGTTCCTTTGTCTCAACGCCTTCGGCTATGATTTTCATACCCATGAAACGGGCCATGCTGATAATGGCTTCCAAAATGCCGTATCCTTTTTCAGCGCTCTGTTCATCCATCTCCAAAAATTTCATATCAATTTTTAAGACATCTACGTTGACGTCTTTCAGCATGTTCAGGGAAGAGTAACCGCTTCCGAAGTCATCCATCAGGACAGTAAATCCAGAGGCTCTGAGTTTTTCAATCGTATCGTTGATGAGCTCGTATTCTTCCGTATAAGCGCTCTCTGTAATTTCGATCTCGATCAGATGCGGTTCCAGACGGTATTTTTCTGTAAGATCCTTAAAAGTCTGTACGATGTCCAGTGAATAAACATCTACCCTGGAAACATTGACAGAGATCGGAATGGCTCTGTGGCCCCGGTCAATCCAGTCTCTGACCGAACGGCACACCCTGTCCCACACATAAAGATCCAGATTTGTAATAAATCCGTTGCTTTCCAGAAGCGGGATAAATTCTCCCGGAGATATCATGCCGCGTTTTGGGTGATTCCAGCGGACCAGAGATTCCAGACCGATGATCTTTCCGGTAGCCATGTTGCACTTCGGCTGAGCATAAAACGTAAATTCTTCCTGTTCCAGGGCATGCTGGACTTCCGACAGGAGAATATGGTTATTCTTCATTTTCTGCATCATGCCGCTGCCATAAATACAGGACCTCTTTGTGTAATTTCCTTTGACAGAAGACATGGCAATGGCTGCACGGTCATACATGGTCTGAATGGGTACGCCGCAGTCTTCGATCATATATAAACCAAAGGCAGGCAGAAACCCTACATTGCCCTGATAGTGCCTGATATAACCCATGATCTTTTGCTGGAGAGAAGAAATAACTGCCTGATCGTTGGGGAGAATAATACAGAAATCATCGTCTCCCATATAGCCGGCGATCCCTTCGTGCTCCTCCTGTGCCTTTTTCAGATGGAGGCTGATGTCTATGAGAAACTGGTCACCCGCCTCCTGTCCGTACCATTCATTGAAAAGCTTGAAATGTTCTATGTCAATGACCATGAGACAGTGCTCATGTGTTCCTGATGTCTGCAGCAGCCGGACTGCTTTCTGAACGAATATATTTTTTCGGTAAAGTCCTGTCAGAGGGTCAATAGAAGTGGAAGGAAGCGGCTTATGTTCCTTGATTTCCAGGCTTTTTTCCTTCTGCTCATGAATGTCCTGAACAAAACACATAATGATCTGGTCATCATCTCTGCTCTGGCGGACAGCCACGGCAGTCTGGGCAACCCAGCAGTAGCTGCCGTCTTTTTTTGCTTTCCGGAACTGGCCTAAAAGAAACGGAGACGGAGACGCGCTGCTGAGCCGTTCCATGATCGTATCCAGATTCCAGAAGTCAAGATAGTCCGCAATATCATCGGGATGAACTAATTCCCGGGATATAACTTCTGCCATCATCGTGGATAAAGATCCCTCTTCTGAGGGAATAATATATTTGTCAGAAAGATGAAATAAAACTTTGAAGGAATCTTTTGTGAGATTCAGTTCAAATAATTCGTCATAGGCAGAGAGATTCGTGAGGTTATAAAATAAATTTTTATTGCCCTCATAGATGGCTTTGGACAGGACAACGTGACAGAGCCCTTTCCCCGGCCAGTCTATCGTGCCGGTGCTCACATCGATCCACTGATGAATCTTCTTATTATAAAAGAGCGTGCTTTCATTCTCAGATACATGAAGAGGACAGCCGCCGCACGGTGCTTTCTCCCCGCAGAAGACTTCATAGCATATATCGCCGCAGCAGATCTGTGGAAAGACCTGCTGAAGCTCCCTGTTGAAATGCACGATCCTGTAATGATCGTCAATGATATAAATACTCGTTTCCGAAGTAAAATTATTAGAATTCATATGTATATTCCTGTCAGGCGGATTTACTATATAGTACTTTATTATTATAGTATTTTTTGTGTAAATCAGTCAATCACAAGAGAGGAAATATAGAAAAAGAGAAAAATAAATTGACAAGACAGACAAAACTGAACTATAATGATCCAAAAAGCGTAGATTGAGAAAAGTAGCATAAATTATCGCTTCCAGTGAGCGGGAGACAGTGGGAACTCCGCAGAGTGAATTTATGTGAAGAACACTCAGGAGCTGTAATCTGAACATCCTAAGGATTAGTAGGTGCGCCGCAGGCTGTGCGTTATTCAGCATACCAGAGAGGCTGCAGGGCAGCAAATCAGGTGGTACCGCGGAACTTGTACAGTTGTCCGTCCTGAATGATTTTTTAGGATAGACGACTTTTTTTATTACAAAAAAGTTTATCACGATGAAAGTAAAAGGAGAAAAAGAAATGTCAGATATGTACCGCAGCAAGACTATGGATAAGATTTCTGAGAGTGATATCGGGTCCCAGTTAAAGATTGCCGGGTGGGTGGAAAATATCCGAGACCACGGCGGAGTTTCATTTATTGATTTAAGAGATATGTACGGCGTCATGCAGGTCGTGTTAAGGGATGCAAGTCTTTTAAATGAAGTGAGAAAAGAAGAATGCCTTTCCATCGAAGGGATCATTGAGCACAGGGACGAAGAGACTTACAATCCGAAAATTCCTACGGGAACCATCGAACTGGAAGCCCATAAGATTACAGTGCTCGGCAAGGTATATACTGACCTTCCGTTTGAAGTATCAGGTTCCAAAGAGATCCGTGAGGATGTCCGCTTAAAATATCGGTATTTGGATTTGAGAAACCGCAAAGTAAAGGACAATATCAAATTCCGCTCCGAAGTCATCAGTTTCCTGAGAAGAAAGATGGATGACCTTGGATTTATGGAGATTCAGACACCGATCCTCTGCGCATCTTCACCGGAAGGGGCGAGAGACTATATCGTGCCGTCCAGAAAATACAAAGGGAAGTTTTATGCCCTCCCTCAGGCTCCGCAGCAGTACAAACAGCTTTTGATGGTATCCGGCATCGACAAATACTATCAGGTTGCGCCTTGTTTCAGAGATGAGGACGCCCGCGCCGACCGTTCTCCGGGAGAGTTTTATCAGCTGGACTTTGAAATGAGTTTTGCCACACAGGAAGATGTCTTTAAAATCGGTGAGGAAGTGCTGGCAGAGACTTTTAAGAAATTTGCGCCGGAAGGGTCTGTTGTGACAGACACGCCATTCCCGGTGATCAGTTATCAGCAGGCAATGCTGGAATTCGGAACGGACAAACCGGATTTAAGGAATCCTTTAAGGATCGTGGACGTGACAGACTTTTTCCAGAGATGTACCTTCAAGCCGTTTCATGACAAGACGGTAAGGGCCGTGAAAGTTCACGCAAATCTCTCAAAAGGATTCCATGAAAAGCTTCTTAAATTTGCACAGTCCATCGGCATGGCCGGACTCGGATATCTGGAAGTAAAAGAAGATATGTCCTACAAGGGACCGATCGACAAGTTTATCCCGGAAGATATGAAGAGTGAGCTTGCCGAGAAAGCACATCTTGAGGCTGGGGACGTGATCTTCTTTATCGCAGCCAGTGAAAAACCTGCCTGTCTGTTTGCGGGACAGATCAGGGACGAACTTGCCGCGCGCCTGGATCTCTGTGAAAAAAATGCCTATCGTTTCTGCTACATCAACGATTTCCCGATGTATGAGACAGACGAGGAGACAGGTCAGGTGACCTTTACACACAACCCGTTCTCCATGCCACAGGGAGGACTGAAAGCGCTGAATGAAAAAGATCCTCTGGATATCCTCGCATACCAGTACGATATCGTCTGCAACGGAGTGGAACTTTCCTCCGGTGCGGTGAGAAACCATGATCTGGACGTCATGGTCAAGGCATTTGAAGTCGCAGGATACGACGAAGAGACATTAAAAGAAAAATTTGGAGCGCTATATAACGCATTCCAGTTCGGTGCCCCTCCTCATGCAGGAATGGCGCCGGGAATCGACCGTATGATCATGCTCCTTAGAAATGAAGAAAATATCCGCGAAGTAATCGCCTTCCCTATGAGCGGAACTGCACAGGATCTTATGTGCGGGGCTCCTGGAGAAGTGTCAGAGCTTCAGTTAAGAGAGACACACATCAAAGTAAGAGATTAATAGTTAAAAAAGCCGTACATTCAGAAATGAATGGGCGGCTTTTTGCATATATATGGTAAATAATAAAGTTTGCACAGGGGGAAGGCCTTTTGGGTACGCTTCTTCAGATTGTTTTTATCAACCTTGTCGTGTCTCTGGATAATATCGGCGTCATCGCCATGGCAACCAGGGGGCTTTCAAAGCGCCGGGCCAAAGCGGCCCGAGATCTGGGCGTCTGGCTGTCTATCTTTCTTAAGATGATCTTTGTGGGGATCATCGGATTTTTGTTCAGGATTCCATGGCTTCACATCAGAATACTGGGAGGTGTGATGCTTTTATATGTCACTTTCACGATGATGATGGAAAGCGGAACGGGAAGTGAAAAGCGTGAACAGACAGGACGGAAGGACAGCTTCTGGTTTGCAATCATTTCGATCGTGGCAGCAGATGTGAGTATGAGTTTTGACAACGTGCTGGCTATCCTCGGAGTCGTGTCTGCGGACGGCGGCGGTCTGCATATGAGAGAATTTCTGCTGATCTTCGGCGGCCTGGCATTTTGTGTGCCGCTGCTTCTCTGGTTCAGCGGAACCATTGCAGAGTGGATGGAAGAGTTTCCGGTCCTAAACGATATCTGCGCCGGATACCTTGTCTACACAGCAGTCAAGATGATGATGGAAGATGAGTTCGTATCTCTATTCCTTCAGGAAATCAATTTTTCCATCGCGGCACCGTGTGCGGCACTGGCCGGTATCCTTGTGGCCTGCTTTAAAGTCTATTCGGAGGGAAGAGATTTTCAATATCACAGCGGGAAGATTCTCGTGGCCTGTGTCACGGCTCTGTCCTGCTATGCGGTCATGGACATGGCAGTGCTCTCGTACCTGAGCACCGGGCCTTCTCCAAAGGGATACCAGCTGAGTCTGGAAGCTCTTTACGGATTTCTTCCAAAAGGGATCAATGCGGTCCATCTCACCTCCATGTCCTCCGGAATCCTGGAACTATGCGTGGCAGTTTATACAGCAGATGTGATGAGGCGGAGGGAGCCGTCCTCATTTTTCTGGAAATACATAAAAGTAGAAAATACGATGGCAAGGCTTTTGCTGTTTCAGACAGCGCTCTATGTCATAGGGCTGACGCTTAACTTTGGGCTTGGAAAGCCGGATGTGTGGATGTTCATCCTGGAACTGCTCTTTGAATTCCTGCTGATGAGTGTCTATGCGGCAGTCTTCGGGCTTTTGTGCTTTTCTTTTAAAAACGGGGGATTGGGACTGGGGATGAGCCTTTTGTTCCTTCTGCTGGAAGCAGTCATATCTTCTGTGCTGATGCTCGACGAGACCAGCGTGCTGGCGGGAATGTTCCCGAATTATTATCTGGAGAACCTGGAAAGTCATATGCACGATATGATCTTTGTCATGAGAGGGGTCTTTATGTCGGCAATTTATATACTGCCTGCGTTGATGATTGGGGAGAGAAAAATGAATTGATAACCACGTATTTACGTGGCATACTATACAGTATAGAAGCTCTGGTATAATGGCTGCAAAAAATTGGACAAAAGGATATGGAAAGGGAAAGAATGATTGATATAAAAGATCTAAATAAATACGAGCGTGATTTTTCTACTTATTATGGAGGGAGAAGTGGGTCTAAATATGCGATTATAATTGACGGAGAACGATGGATGATAAAGTTCCCAGAGAGTACAAAGGATTTTATGGGAAGACAAAAAAAGAACGCCCACTTTCCATCCTATACAGCCAGTCCATTGAGTGAATATTGGTTCTCAGATTTACCAATCATTAGGTATTCCTGTGCATGAGACAATGTTAGGAATAAGAGATAACAAATTAGTTGTGGCATGTAAAGATTTTGATCCTTTACACAGGCTGGTAGAATATGGACAGATAAAAAACTCATTGACAGACACAGAGATAGAATCGGTGCATAGTTCATCAGGCCAGCAGAGAGAAGCTTTGATGGATGTACTGAATGTTATTTCCACAGCGCCGGTTTTTCAAAAGACTCCTGGGGTGAAAGAAAGATTTTGGGATATGTTTATTGCAGATGCCTTTATTCGGAATAATGACCGCGATAACGGAAACTGGGGCATTTTTATTAATGCAGACGGAACAGGAAAATTGGCACCTGTTTATGACAATGGAAATTGTCTGTTTAATAAATGCAATCCTTCTGTGGCAGAAAGGAGAATTGCAAATGAAAGAGATATCTATCAGGATGCCCTTGGTACCGGTGTTTCTTATTTTACAGATAAAAACGATAAAAATATTCATCCATTTCAGTATATCGAAAGCGCTGAAAATCCTGACTGTACAGCTGCATTATTAAGGTTTGTAAAGCATTTGGATGTAAGAGAAATTGATAGGATTGTCGAAGAGATTCCTGAGAATTTTCAAGATATACAGATTATAACAGCGATACAAAAAGAACATTATAAAGCGGTATTCCATATGATGCTGAACAAGAGCATTTTTCCTGCAGCAAATAATTTTGAAAAAAACCTGATAAAATAAGGCTTTAAAGCACCTTTATTCATAGGAATAGAAGTTAAAAAATTGAGCAAAAAACAACTTATGTAATGGGAGTTAAGTTGTTTTTTGCTCAATTTTTATAATGATACCACTTACAGAGAGATTTTCCCATTAACACACTATGTTGGCATGGTTTTTGCTTTCTATTTTGTCATATCAACGGAACAAAAAGGAGGTACGTGTATGGTAACAGAGCAGGAGTTAAGAGAACTTACTGATTTTGCGCAGGAAATCAGGATCTGGACAATACGGCAGATGGCAGAGAGAGGGTTCGGACACATGGGAGGGGCTATGAGTATCTGCGATCTGCTGAGTGTGTTATACGGGAAACGGATGAAGGTTTGTCCTGAGGACCCTTCCTTTGAAGAGAGGGACTGGCTGGTATGTTCCAAAGGACATGCAGGGCCGGCGGTGTATGCGGCACTGGCATTAAAGGGATTCTTCCCGAAGGAGTGGCTGTGTACGCTGAACCAGCCGGGCACAAGGCTGCCGAGCCACTGCGACGCGGGAAAGACACCGGGGATCGATGTGACGACCGGTTCTCTGGGACAGGGGCTCTCAGCAGCCTGCGGCGTGGCTTTGGCAAAGAAACTGGACGAAAGGAAAGAACGGGTCTACTGTATCATCGGCGACGGCGAGAGCCAGGAAGGACAGAACTGGGAGGCTGCAATGTTTGCGGCACAGAACCGTCTGGGGAACCTGACTCTGTTTGTGGATAACAATAAAAAACAGCTGGACAATGACACAGAAAAAATCTGTGACATGGAGGATTTTGAAGAGAAATTCAAAAGTTTCGGCTGGCATACAGTCCGGGTAAACGGACATGACTGCAGAGCCATAGACGATGCGGTTGGCCAGGCTATACAGGAACAGGAGCGGCCCACAGCGGTGATTCTTGATACACTGAAAGGAAAAGGATGTAAGTTTGCGGAAACTATATGGAATCATCATATCAATGTGACCGGAGAGCAGGCCAAAGAAGCGATCGAAGCCTTAATGGCGTAAGGAGGGAGAATATGAGCGTAGTAATATCCAATACACATGAAAACGGAGAGAGATCCATGGCGGAGGTCTACTCAGAGACCATGATGGAACTGATGAAAGAAAACCGGGACATTGTGGAGCTGGAGGCGGACCTGGGATTCTGCCTGATGGGAAACCAGATGAATGAACTGGCAGAGGAAGTTCCGGGACAGATCATTGACTGCGGAATTCAGGAGGCAAACATGACAGGGGTTGCCTGCGGCCTGTCTTTTGCCGGGAAAATCCCGTTTGCCCATTCTTTTGCGCCGTTTATTTCCAGGAGGGCCAATGATCAGATTTTTATTTCCGGATGTTATGCGGGTGCCAATGTAAAACTTGTGGGATCTGATCCGGGGATCATGGCAGCATACAATGGCGGAACTCACATGCCTTTTGAAGATGTGGCAGTTTTAAGGGCATTTCCCGGGATGACCATTGTTGAGCCGACGGATCATGTGATGTTAAAAGATCTGGTAAAGCAGCTGGCAGAGAAGAAAGGAATGTGCTACATACGCTGTGCGAGAAAAAATGTACCCAGGATTTATGAACAAGGTTCCGAGTTTGAAATAGGAAAAGGAAATATCGTGAAAGACGGAACGGATGCATCTGTAATCGCCAGCGGCATCATGGTGGCAGAAGCGCTGAAAGCAGCCCACATATTAGAGAAGGAGGGTATTTCCATAAGAGTCGTGGATATGTTTACGATTAAACCGCTGGACTGTGGACTGACAGTGCGCTGTGCACAGGAGACGAAGGCTGTCGTGACGGCGGAAAACCATAATATCCACGGAGGACTGTATGGTGCAGTTTGTGAGGTGCTGGCAAAGACAAATCCTGTCCCGGTGGAGGCCGTGGGAATAAAAGATGAGTTCGGTGAAGTGGGAGATATGGAGTATCTGAAAAAACGGTTTGGCCTCACGGCAGATGATATCGCTCAGAAAGTTAGAAAAGCCATAGAGAGAAAGCGGGTGGAGAGATGAAACGCAGGATTGCAAAGCTGACCGGACCAAAAACATTTGAGTTTTTTGAAGAAGACCTGCCGGAGCTGAAATCAGACGAAATACTGCTCAAAATGGTCAGCGCGGGACTTTGTCATTCTGACATTCCAGCGTATATGGGCACCAGCGCCATGGGAAGAAATCCTCTTGGATATGAAGATGTGGTTAAACCTCATTATCCTATAGGAATCGGCCACGAACCGACCGCTGTGGTGGAAGCCGTGGGAAATGCTGTGACAAAATTCAAACCGGGCGACCAGGTGACTGGAGTGACATCAGAGTGTATGGCGACACACAAGATCATCAGGGAGGAGGAGAGAATCATCAGAGTGCCGGAAATGGATAAACCTTTTGAATGTTGTCTTGGAGAGCCGATGATGTGTGTGGCAAATATCGTTCAGGCTGCCAAACCGGCATTCGGTGACCATGTGGCGGTGATCGGATGCGGGTTCATGGGCCTTTTGACCATCGCCGGACTGAAGAATGACCGTCTGGGAAGTCTAACGGCTGTTGATCTGATGGACGGACGGCTGGCTGTGGCAGGAGAATATGGAGCGGACCATACGGTGAATCCGGCAAAAGAGTCTTTAGAGGAAACCATGATGAAGATTACAAGAGGAAAGGGATTTGACGTCATCGTGGAAATCACAGGAAGTCTAAGAGGACTGGCTTCTGCCCTGTCTATTTCCAGGATCAGCGGAAGAGGAAAGATCCTTCTCCCGTCTATGTATACGAGGAATGAAGTGTTTACGCAGAAAATGGCCTATCATATGATGTATCGCTCTCCGATCCTCCATGTGGTACATCCGTGGTACTGCGAAGACTATATGGACACACTGGAAAAAGCAGTGAGTGCCTACAAAAAAGGAATCTTCCCCACGGACCGGCTGATCACCCACAGAATTCCGTTTGAGGAGATTTCCCGGGGATTTGAACTGCTTGAAAATAATCCTGAAGAATATGTAAAAGGAATTATAGTATTTGACTGACGGGAGATAATGGAAGAAGCCCTTTCTTGAGTTTATGTACTTCATTCGGTACAATAGTCATAAGAAAACCAGGACGCCAAAGAGAGAGCAGGGAGAGAGCGTATGAACCGGAAGGAGAAAATATTTCAGTATTTATCAGAATATGCAAGAATACAGACAGACAGCGGCTTTGAGCCGGAGGCGGACTCAGGCTATATTGCAGAAAGGCTGGGACTCGACCGGAGCAATGTGAGCAGAGATCTGAACGAACTTGCGCGGGAGGGATTGACAGTGAAGCTGGACGGAAGACCGGTCAAATTTGTTCCCGCAGAATTTTACCGGAAACCGGAGCCTGAGAAGAGGGAATCGAAAGAATTTGCTTTTATGATCGGGGAGGACGGATCGCTGAAAACGCAGATTCAACAGGGGAAGTCTGCGGTGCTGTATCCGCCCAATGGTCTGCACACGCTGCTGGCAGGTCCGACTGGAACAGGTAAGACTACATTTGCGGAGAAACTGTACCAGTATGCCAAAGCCATGAAGGTGATGAAGGAAGATGCCGGATTTATTGTCTTTAACTGCGCGGAGTATGCCCAGAATCAGGAACTGATTCTTTCCCAGCTGTTTGGCCACAAAAAAGGCGCTTTTACCGGAGCTGAAAAGGACAAACCCGGACTGGTGGAAAAGGCAGACGGAGGCATTTTGTTTCTGGATGAGATCCACCGCCTGCCTCCCTATGGACAGGAAATGCTGTTTCTCCTCATGGATAAGGGATGCTACCGGAGGCTCGGCGAGACAGAGGAAGTGAGAAAGGCGAGTGTCCTGATCATCGGCGCTACGACGGAAAATCTGAATACGACCCTCCTTAAGACCTTCCTTCGGAGAATGCCGGTGGTCATTCATCTGCCATCGCTGGAAAAGCGGCCGCTCATCGAGCGGCTTCGGCTGATTGAGGAGTTTTTTTCGGCAGAACAGAAAAAGATCGGGGCGCCCATCCAGGTATATAAAGATGTGGTCATTGCCCTTCTTTTGTATTCCTGTCCGGGGAACATCGGGCAGCTTTCTGCCGATATCCAGCTCTTATGCGCCAGAGCATTTCTGGAATTCAAGGTAGAACAGAAGGAAGTGGTGGAGATCAACTTTGAAATCCTGCCGTCCTATATACAGAACGGACGCCTGGAATCTTCAAAGAAAAAGAGCGATCTGATCGAATTTTTGCAGTACTCCGAAGATTATCATATGTTTCTGGACAGCGAGGCTGACGGTGAGCCGGGAACCGAGAATCTATACATGGAGATTTCCAAAAAGTACGAAAAATTCCTGGAGCAGGGAAGATCCGGCGGTGAGATCAGCGATATCATCGAGGATGATCTGGAGCAGTATATGAATGCGCTGCTCAAAAAGTATGATATGAAGAAGGAACACTATGAAAAGAAAAATCTTCTCAAGATTATTGACGCAAAAGTGTATTACGCGGTGGAGGACATCCTGCAGTTTGCGGAGATAAAACTTGGAAGGAAGATGCCGGAGCGGATCAAGGTCGGAATTGCCATGCATGTCAATGCCATGACCGAGAGGATTTCCAAAGGGATCATGCTTAAGGAAAAAGAATTAAATGACATTGTCCTGAATCATCCCCAGGAATTTCAGACAGCAAAGGTCATGTTAAGGCTCCTGGAAGAAGAACTCGGGATACAGGTTCCAAAGCAGGAGATCGGATATTTTACCATGTTTCTGTGTGCCATGGATGAGGAGGCGATCTATCCGAAAATAGCGGTCATCGTCATGGCCCATGGGGAGAGCACAGCCAGCAGTATGGCAGAGGTAGCAAATAAGCTTTTAAAGACTGGACACTGCCATGCCATCGACATGCCTCTGGATGTGCCTGCGGAGGAGGTACTGGAAAAGGCGGTGGTGTTGGCAAAAGAAACAGATGAAGGCAGAGGAGTGCTTGTGCTTGCAGATATGGGCTCCCTTCTCATGTTCCCGGAAATGATCGAGAAACGGACCGGAATCCCTGTGAAAACAGTTCCCATGGTGTCCACCATCATGGTCATTGAGGCGGTAAGAAAAGCGATGCTCAGGGGTGCGGACATCGACCGGCTTGCGAAGGAGATGAGACAGATCGGAAAAGTGTTTGACCAAAAGCATGGAGAACAAAGTATCCATACAATCCTGGTCACATGTTTTACAGGGCAGGGAACGGCATTGAAGCTTTCCGAAATTATCAGGGATATGATCCCGGCAGAGCAGCAGAGCCGGTTTAAGATCCGCTGTATGGATTTTGAAGGGATGGATGCGGTAAAGGAAGCAGAAGGGCAGGAAGATCTGTCCGGGGCAGATGCAGTGGTCGGTACGGTTGATTTGAAACTTCCCAATGTCCCGTTTATCTCCGTGGACGAGTTCGTTGTAGGAGACGGAATGGCAAGGCTCAGCGAGATGATACAGGGACAGGCTGAAACTGTCTGTGAGACAAAAGATGAAGCAGTCATGGATGAAAAGCTTTTGACCGGAACTCTGGAACAGCTTTTATATTTTCTGAATCCTAAAAAAATGGCAGGCCAGGCCATGGAATGCTTAAAGGAATCTGTCAGGGCATTACATATGGAAGTGACAAGAGAACTGGCTGTGCGGTATGTGATTCATCTGTGCTGTATGCTGGAGCGCCTGATCCAGGAGGAAGTTCTGCCTCACCAGGAAACGGAAATTTTAAAGGAGAAATATAAACATATATTTGAAACGGTAAAAAGGAGCCTTCGGCCTCTGGAGGACTGTCTGCATATGAAGATACCGGATTCTGAGACCGCTTATCTTGTAGAGATGCTTTTGGAAGAGAAGGAATCCTGCTGATTGGACTAACTTTTTTTTGGAACCGTCTCACCTGATATAAAAACTCGAAGTGGTAAAAAATCAGGGGGAATACAGAGATGAAGAAGAAAAGACGCATTTGGATATTGGCCGCAGTGTTAGCTGTGGCGGCAGTACAGGGAACTGTTTTTGCAGAGGACCAGGAGTCCGGTAGTACAGCAGAAGCTGTGACAGAAACAACAACAGAGGCTGACAAACTTCTGAAGACGGAAGTGCTCATGGAAACTGCCAGAGAGCAGATTTCAGATGAAAAGCAGGAGCAGCCCAAGATCAAAAAGACTGGGAAGAAACAAATCATGCAGATGCAGAAGCCCATAAAAAAGGCGGCAGACGGGCAGACCTTATTGGATGTAAG
>NZ_FR889199.1:25330-25940 GCF_000432215.1 Anaerostipes sp. CAG:276 | reverse complement strand
GGGGGGGTACAAGCAGTGAGACATCTTTGAACCCCAAAGGCTACCGGATTACAGGTACAACCACTTCGAATATTATAAAAGTAGAACCGAACGTTACGACGGACATTACTCTGGATAATGTCAGTGTAACCAGCAGCGGAACTAAAAATTGCATGGACGTGTCCCATGCCAATGTAACGATTACACTGGTGGGGAATAACCTTTTGTCCTGCGGAGCGACAGCTTATGGCGCTTTGGTCAAGGACGGAATGGACGATTCCAGATTAATCATTCAGTGTGAACATGCAACGGCAATCGGAAATATTACTTCAAACCGGACCATTGGCTCAGAAGCGGGATTTTCTAATCTGACCATCAGAGGCGGTATTGTGGAAGCACAGGCAGGAGGCCACAACTGTGCGATTGGAGCAGCCTGCGGAAGTTATACACACAATTCTGCAACGGATCAGAATAAATATGCCAAAAATATCAGGATCGAAGGAGGAGTCGTAACAGCCAGAGGAGGGAAAGACTGTGCCGGGCTTGGAGGCGGCAGAGCCACTCCGGTGGACGGCATTTATATTACGGGAGGGACGGTGTATGCATCCGGAGGCGCCCATTCTCCGGGGAT
>NZ_FR889199.1:22147-25276 GCF_000432215.1 Anaerostipes sp. CAG:276 | reverse complement strand
GGTGCTGACATGAATGATCCTGAGTCGATGAATGCGTCAAATATTGAGATCACAGGAGGAAATACCCTCGTCATAGCCGTCGGTGATAAAGATACCGCTATGCCGGGAATTGGCTGCGGCCGGAAGTATGACAATAAAGTGAGAGGTACGGCAGTGAATATTACTGCAGAACCGGATGCAGGATATCAGGGATATATTCAGGACGGCATTTCTGAGACAGAGTATAATTTTACAGCAGAATCTCCGTTCCAGACAAAGCAGGATATTAAGGTGGATAAATATTTTACCATGGTTTATTTCGGCCCGTTCCGGGATGAAAATAAAATAAACTCAGAGACAAAAGAACAGCTGGGGGCCAATCATCTGATCAGCAAGACCGGAGGAAAAGGCTTTTCCGAGCAGCAGATCAAAGAGCTGGTGAAGGCAAACGGCAAGGACAAGGACGGAAATCCATTTGATACTAATGATTTTACCCTGCCGGACAAGGATCAGATGAATGCCATCAATAAGGCCAAAGAAAAAGGAGAAGTTGGAGATTATCAGCTGACCATTGCCACAGAAAACGGAACTCAGGTAACGGTCACGGTATCTTTAAGAGGAAACGGTACAGATGCTGCAGTGCCAGGGAGTGATACAGATTCCGGAATGATAGGAGCCAATGATGTAGAAAAAGAGACCGGAGGAAAAGGCTTTGAGATACAAGAGATTAAGGAACTGTGCGGGATCAAAGGAAAAGATAAAGATGGAAATAATCTGAAACTGGAAGATTTTAAGATTAATGAAGATCAGTTTCATGCAATCAATGAGGCAAAGACTTCAAAGAAGACCGGAAAGTTTCCGCTGACCTACGAGACGTCGGAGGGAGAGATGGTAACGGTGGAAGTACTGCTCACCGGAACAGTGGAGAGTTCATTTGACACTGGAGGAGGAACGAAGGCTCCGGAGATGCAGAGCATAGACAGCGGCCAAACAGTGGAAAAACCAACGGACCCGGCAAGAGAGGGATATGTTTTTGAAGGATGGTATTATACAGATAGAGAAGGGAATGAAGTCCCGTGGGATTTTGAAGAACCTGTTTATGAAAACATGACTTTGAAAGCCAGATGGAAAGAAGAACCGAAGCCAGAAGTCACAGAGCAAAATCAGGTTACCACAGAAACACCGGTAAATTCAGAACAGCCAGTTAAAACCGAACAGCCGGTGCCGAACTGGGAGTACAGCAAAAGAAAAAAGACAGAGCAATCTGAGGAGAAAACAGTCAAAACCGGAGACGAAAAGGGAAGTCTGTTTTTCCTGATTCTCTTTGGAGGTTCATTGGCAGGAGCAGGAATTTTATTAAACAAGAAGATAAGATAAAACACATACCGGAACGCTATTCAGAATAGTGTTCCGGTTTTTTGACAGATGTCCACAATAAAAGATAAGATATATAACAGCAAGTGAAATCAAGCCGAAGCCAGTCTATTTCTTTATAATAAATTTAGGGTGGTTGAAACGAGGTGAACAGACGAATGTATGAGTGGCAGAGGCAGATCCAGACGATCGTTGATGAGATCGACAGATGTATTAAAAACTACAATGATGAAGCGCTGACACTGTGCTTTCTTTCCCGAAGGCTGGGTTATTCAGAGTTTTATACAACAAGAAAGTTTAAAGAAATATCGGGGATTCCGTTCAGGGATTATCTGCGGCTCAGAAAATTGGCCTTTGCGCTGAAAGAAGTGCGGGACAGTGGGAAAAGCATTTTGGATATTGCGTTTGATTATGGATTTTCGTCACATGAAGCTTTTACGAGAGCCTTTAAGAGAACATACGGCGTGACTCCGAGTGAATACCGGAAAAGGCCGAAGCCAGTCGTTCTTCGTACAAAAATCACTCCGTTTGACCGCTACTTTTTTGGATTAGGAGAAATCGGCATGAAGAAATCTGAAGATGATATTAAAATTTATTTTGTAACGATTCCCGCACACAAATATTTGCATATTAAGAATTATGAGAGCAATGGGTATTGGGATTTTTGGCAGAAACAAAATCTCATTCCCGGGCAGGACTATGAGACAATCTGCGGTCTGCTTGACAGCATCAAGGGAAAACTGGATGACGATGGCGGGAGTGAGCCTAACAGCGGCAGCGGCCAGATTATGGCATATATCAATGATCCGGACGGCAGACTCTGTGACTGGGGTTTTCTGCGCACGGAGTCTCATGGTGTGCGTCTTCCGGCGGATTACACCGGCGAGGTACCGCCTCAGATGCAGCTGATGGATGTTCCCGAAGCCGAGTATGTAGTATTCGAGCACGGTCCGTTCGATTATGAGCAGGAAAACCGAAGTGTGGAGGAAAAGATTGAAAAGGCAATGGCAGAATTTGATTTTGAAGGAACCGGATATCGCTATGACCTGACTCCCGGCAGAATCATTTATTTTTATTTCAATCCGGAAAAACATTTTAAATATATCCGGCCGGTGCGAAAAGAAAAAAACTGATGACATTTTCCACACGATTTCCGTTCGGCTCTTAGAATGCCTCACTACAATCGTGTAGAAAATGGACGTAGTGTCTGCTGGATAAGAATAGTGGCTAAACAGAAGGTGCCATTTTTCGAAAATATCGCGCAAAGCGCGTTCACCCGAAGGATATAAAACACGGTGTACCCTGTGGGTATACAGCATCAGGCAGCGAAAATTTATTTTTGCTGCCTGGTTTTCTTTTCCTCTTGCAAACTAACTTTTTTATAAAGAGTGAGTACCTGATATAAAAACTCGAAGTGGGAAAATTTTAAAACAGGGGGATAAAGAAAAGATGAAAAAGAAAAGACAAATCTGGATATTCGCTGTGGCATTGGTCATGGCTGCAGTTCAGGGAACTGTTTTTGCAGGAACTCAGGATGTAGAGAGTTCAGTGGAAGGCATAACAGAAACAACAGAAGCTGATCAGAGGTTGGATACAGTAGTACTTATGAAAACTGTAAAAGAGCAGATTCCGAATGAACAGCAGGAAGAACATGAGATTAAAAGGAGCAGAATCAGTCAGATAGAGAAGCCTGTAAAAAAACGGCTGACGGCCAGACATTATTGGATGTAAGCAAAGGAAGTGCTATTATTAAAAGTACCGGAGCGACCGGGGGGG
>NZ_FR889199.1:0-22118 GCF_000432215.1 Anaerostipes sp. CAG:276 | reverse complement strand
GGGGTACAAGCAGTGAGACATCTTTAAACCCTCTGGGCTACCGGATTATCGGAAAAACCACTTCATATTATATAAAAGTCGAAGCAGGAGTCACGACAGATATTACATTGGACAATGTCAGTGTCACCAGCAACAGCGGAAGCAAAAACTGCATGGACGTTTCACATGCCAATGTGACAATTACATTGGTGGGGAACAACATGCTTTCTTGTGGTGTACAGAACTATGGAGCCTTAGTGAAAGAAGGCATGGATAAAACTGAGCTTATCATTCAGTGTGAACATGCAGGAGAGAAGGGGCATCAGTGCGATAAAGACACCTGTGGTTCTTTGGAGGCAAAAGGAACCAAAATGCATACAACGGCCATCGGAAATATCATTGCAAACAGAACAGTAAAGGAAGAATCCGGATTTTCCAATCTGACCATCAAAGGCGGTATTGTTAATGCACAGGCAGGAGAACATAACTGTGCCATCGGCGCAGCCTGCGGAAGTTATGCCAATGGGGGAACCGATACAAAACAATATGCAGAAAATATTCGCATAGAGGGAGGTATCATCACTGCGAAAGGGGGAACCCTCTGCGCAGGCATCGGAGGAGGAAAGGTAACTCCGGTAGACGGAATCTATATTACGGGAGGAACAGTTTATGCGTCCGGAGGGAAATATTCTCCCGGTATCGGGTCCGGTGGTGCTGAGACGACGGAGTCAGAATGGGAGAAAACACCGGAGGGCTTCAATGTTTCCAACATCGTTATCAGCGGAGGCAGCACGCTGGTCAAAGCTGTCGGTGACAAGAATACATCTATGCCGGGAATCGGATGCGGTAAATACGGTACGAAGACACCAGGTACTGCGACAAACATATGCGCAGTCCCGGACTCTGGCTATCAGGGCTACATCCAGGACGGGACTTCTGAGAACAGAGTATGATTTTACAGAGGAATCCCCATTTCAGGAGCAGCAGGATATTAAGGTAGATAAATATTTTACGATGGTTTACTTTGGTCCATTCCGGGATGAAAATAAAATTGATCTGGACAGCAGAGAACAGCTGGGTGCGAACCATGTGATCAGCAAAACCGGCGGTGAAGGGTTTACTGACGAACAAATCAAAGAACTGACGAAAGCAAACGGGAAAGACAAGGACGGCATTCCATTTGATCTGGAAGATTTTACACTGCCCGACAGGGATCAGATCAATGTCATCAATGAGGCCAAGAAAAACGGAGAGATTGGTGACTATCCTCTGACAATCGCAACAGAACAGGGCACTCAGGTAGTCATTACAGTCTCTTTGAGAGGAAATGGAACGGATGTGACGGCTCCGGACAGCGGAACTGCATCCGGCATGGTAGGGGCTAATAATGTGGAAAAAGAGACCGGAGGAGAAGGTTTCGGAGTAGAAGAAATAAAAGAGCTGTGCGGTGTAAAGGGCAAAGACAAGGATGGGAATAATTTAAAGCTGGAAGATTTTAAGATAGACGAAGAACAGCTGAAAGCCATCAACCAGGCAAAAACATCAAAGAATACAGGGAAATTTCTATTGACCTATGAGACACCGGAAGGGGAAAAAGTGACAGTGGAAATCTTGCTTACTGGAACAGTGGAAGTATCCTTTGACACAGATGGAGGCAGCGAACCGCCCCAAATGCAGACCGCGGACAGCGGAAAGAAGGTACAAAAACCTGAAGATCCGGTAAAAGCGGGTTATGTATTAGAAGGCTGGTATTATACAGACAAGGATGGAAACGAAACAGAATGGAACTTTGGAGATCCGGTGTATGAAAATATGACGCTGAAAGCAAAATGGAAAGAAGAGCCTAAGAGAACAGAATCAACATCGGAGGAATCTGGGACAACTGCGGAGAATGGGTTTGAGACAGAAGAAAACGAAGACAGGACAGTAAAGAAACAGGCACCTAAATGGGAGTATCAAAAAAGAGTAAGAAAGAAGACAGAGCCTATGGCAAAGACCGGAGATTCGGCAGATATACAATTCTTGATTCTGATTCTTGGAATTTCATTGGTGGGCATTCAGGTAATAAAGAGAAGCAGGGAATAGAATTATAAATAACAGGCAGCAAATTTTTAGAATTTTGCTGCCTGTTTCCAAAATAAAAATTTATTACTGCCGTTTATGCCGCGCATTTGTTTGATAGGTGCTTATCCAGCAGATATTACGTCCATTTTCTGCATGATTGGAGTGAGGCATTATAAGTGCCGAACGGAAATTATGTAGAAATTGCCATTATTCCATAACTCCCACTTCATCAGGCACGATCACATCAGCCTCTGTGCAGGCGAGAATGTCTTCCACCGTATAGCCGGGAGCTAATTCTCTGAGGACCAGCCCCTCGTCCGTCACCTCAAAATAACACCGTTCGGTTACGATGTCAGTGACACATTTAGCTCCGGTCAGAGGAAGAGTGCACTTTTTTAGGATCTTAGAAGCGCCGCTCTTTTCACAGTGATCAGTAGCAACAATAATCTTTTTTACACCGGCGCAGAGATCCATTGCGCCGCCCATGCCCGGGGCAAGTTTGCCGGGAATGGTCCAGTTGGCTATATTTCCTTCCTGATCTACCTGCAGCGTTCCGAGTACGGTTGCGTCAACATGGCCGCCGCGGATGAAAGCAAAAGAAGTCGTGTGGTCACAAATACTGCCTCCTTTGATGATGGAAGCAGGCTGGCCTCCCGCATCAATAATATCCGGATCTGCATCCTCCCACTTTGGTGTGGAACCGCAGCCGACAATGCCGATCTCGGCCTCCAGCCAAAGTTCTACACCCTCCGGCAGATAGTTGACACACATCATGGGAACCCCGATTCCTAAATTAACAAAATCTCCGTCTTTAAAAAATCTCGCACAACGGGATGCGATCAGTGCACGTCCAGTAAGTCCTGCCATTACTTTCCACCTCCTTCTGCTTTTGCTCTCGCACGCTGCCACATCGGACAGAAAGGTTTCTTTTCGCCGGTTCTTACGTAAACCATATCGATGATTGGAGCAGGCACATCAATATCATCAGGACCTAATTCTCCTACTTCAACCAATTCTTCAACCTCGACAATGACGATATCTGCTGCAAAAGCCATGTAGCTGTTAGTGGCTCTTCCGGTGTATCGGAAAGCGATATTTCCGATCGTATCGGCTTTCCATGCCTTGATCAGAGCAACATCTGCGTGGAGCGGAAGCTCCAGGAGATATTCTTTCCCATCAATGGTCAGTTTCTGTTTTCCTTTCTCGATATCTGTTCCCACGCCTGTGGGAGTAAGGCAGCCGCCCAGACCTGCTCCGCCGCAGCGGATGCGTTCTGCAAAAGTACCCTGTGGAACAAATTCTACATTTAACTCACCCGCAAACATTTGATCACGGGCTTCCGGATTCAGACCGATGTGGGTTGTAATCAGATCCTTTACCAGCTTTTCGTGGATCAGCCTTCCGAGTCCCTGGTCAGGCATACCGCCGGATACAGCGATAGCGGAAATGTCTTTTACCCCTTTTTCCAGCATTCCGGTAATCAGCTCTTCTGCAGAGTGCTCTCCATGCCAGTCGCCAAACATGATCGTCTGGCCGTCATGGAATTTTGCGATTGCTTCTTCTTTAGACACTACTTTTGAGATCAATATCGTTACCTCCTTTCAGTGTGCTGCCTATTTTCCCTGGAACTCAGGTTTCCGTTTTTCCATGAATGCAGAACAGCCTTCTTTGAAGTCTTCTGTATTGGAACACTCATGCTGCGTTGGGATTTCCACATCATCCAGATAGCGTTCGTAATCAGAGAATGCCGCAGCATAGATCTGTTTCTTGATATTTTTATAGGATACCTGTGGTCCGGATGCTAATCTTTTGGCAAATTTGTAAACTTCCGCATCCAGATCTTCTTTTGCAGTGACTTTATAAACAAAACCAAGGTCTTTGGCCTCCTGGGCATCTACAGGACGTCCGGTGGCACACAGTTCCATCGTCTTTTTTTCGCCGATCTCTTTTGCAAGAAGATAAGCACCGCCGGTATCCGGAACGAGCCCGATGTTTACAAATGCCATAATAAACTTTGCGTTGTCTGCCGCAATGATGAAATCGCCGGAAAGAGCAAGACTGAAACCTGCACCTGCCGCAGCGCCGCTGACTGCTACAATGACCATCTTACTCATGGATTTCAGGCCATTTGTAACCTTTCCAACTTTGCCGATGAGTCCGTCCATATTGATGTCGCCGCCGCTTTTGATCAGGTCATAAAAATAGCCGATATCACCGCCGGCCGAAAATGCTTTCGGTGCGCCCTTTAATACCACAACCCTGGCATCCGGATCTGACTCAGCCTTTTCTACGGCATAAATCAGTTCATCTGCCATCTGTTCGTCGATGGCATTTAAGTTTTTCGGATAGTCCATTGTTATAGTCGCAATTCCGTCTGCCACATCATAATGCAGTTTCTGAAGTTCCATCGCAGTCCCTCCTTTTTGGGGTATAAAATTGTATGGATACGATCGACAAAATCCTCCTTTCCAATGTCTTTATAGTCCGTTCTTAATATGAGTTGATAACTATATTTTACTCCTAATGACAGATAAAAACAAGAATAATCAGACTTTTTAATGGCATAAATATGGAGAAAAAGCGGTTGTTTTACGGATATAAAGCGGTTATAATTTAAGTGTGGTGTATGCGGCATTGAAGGAGGGGTTCTATGACGATGGAAGAAATGAAACAAAGGAAAATAGAATTAGGGTATTCTTACGAGCAGATTTCAGTATTGTCGGGAGTACCTGTAGGCACAGTGCAGAAAATCTTCGGGGGAGTCACAAAATCTCCCAGATATGAGACACTGAGAGCGCTGGAAAAAGTCCTTAACAGGGAATCCGAAGCAGAACTGGGAGAATCGGCAGATTATATTTCGGGCAGTACTGCGGAAAACTGCACCATTTCAGATTATGATGCTATTTCTGCGGACAGAAGGATCGAACTGATTGACGGGATTATCTACGACATGGGAGCTCCGACCTATGTCCACCAGATGATCGCCGGACAGCTGTACCGCAGAATATATGATTTTATTGACAGGCAGGGAGGAGACTGTATCCCCCTCCAGGCACCCCTTGACGTACAGCTGGATTGTGATGACAAGACAGTCGTACAGCCGGACATTATGATCGTATGCAGCCGCGATAAGTTCAGAGAGGGCAGAATTTTAGGAGCACCGGACTTCGTCGCCGAGATATTGTCGGAGTCAACAAAAAAGAAGGATCTGACGATCAAGTTAGGAAAATACACAGAGGCCGGAGTGAGAGAGTATTGGATCATAGATCCGGATAAAAAAAGGATACTGGTTTACGATTTAAAACAGGACGCAGACCTGAGCATCTATGGATTTGATGAAACAGTTCCGATGGGGATCTTTCAGGGACTCTGTGAGATAGATTTTACAAAAATCCATGAGGCCATCAAGATATTTAAATAAGAAAAGAAGACAGGCAGAACAAAGGGCCGGAACATGCAGCAGTGTTCCGGTCCTTTGTCGTATAATTAGAGAATTTATTTTTATTAAAAAGACCACAAATAAAAATAAAGAACACCCTCCCTGGCAGATATTACGTCCATTTTCATCAGTTCGAATGCAAGCCGCAGAACTGGTGAAAATGTCATAACACACTAAGTTGGCATGGTTTTTGCTCTATATATAAATGACAAACACGAAACGGAGGTGAACTTATGATTGGAGTACTATTGGTAACCCATGGAAACTTCAGCGAGGCGATTATCAAGAGCATGGAGCTTGTCTTTGGCAGGCAGGAAAAGCTTGAAGCGCTCACGCTGAATCATGGGGATGATGTGGAGGAATTGACGCGACAGGTGAAAGAAAGAGCAAAAGAGCTGGACGACGGCGAAGGAGTCCTTGTATTGGTGGACTTGCTCGGAGGCAGTCCGTGTAACGTGACGGCGTCCTGTTTGAAGCAGGAAGGCCTTGAGTGTGTCACAGGATTAAATCTTCCTATGCTTATCTCAGTCCTGGAAGAACGGGAAGACGGCACCCTCCGCAGCATGCCAAAAGTAGCTATGGAAGCTGGTAAGACAGGTATTGTCAATGTGAAACAGCTCATCGGATGATAGAAAGGAAGCTGTGATCGATATGAAATATTTTCGGGTGGATGAGAGGCTGATCCATGGGCAGGTTCTGCTGAAATGGCTAAAGAAGACAGGATGTGAGAGGCTTTTTATCGTGGACAACCAGGTGGCAGCAGATCCTGTGATCCAAAGTGTGCTGAAGATGTCGGTGCCGGGGAATGTGAAAGCGGAATTTTTGACGGTAATTGAAGGACGGACGAAGATCAGAGAGGATACAGAAGACATTTTTATACTGATCAAAGAACTGGAGACAGTGTGCAGACTGGCCGATGCGGGAATTTTGACAGAATCCGTCAACATTGGCCGGCTCCCTTATATGAGGGGGAAGAAAAAAATTTGTGACAATGTTTTTATCGGAGAAAAGGAGGGGGAAGAGATGATGCGGCTGCTGGACCAGGGAACGAAAATATTTGTTCAGATGGTCCCGGACAGTGAACCTGTCAGTCTGACAAGAGAGATGATTCGAGGTGAAGTATGACAAAACTATTGCTTTTGACCCACGGGTGCTGGGGTGAAGAATTGATAAAGTCGGCGGAACTGGTCGTGGGAGAGATCCGCGATGCAGAGGCATTTGCCCTGGAACCGGAGGATGCGCTGGCTGACTACATGGAAAAGATCAGGGTGGTGATTGAAAAGAGCAAAGGGCAGGATATCCTGCTGATCTCGGACTTAAATGGGGGAACAACTTCTAACGTGGCGGCTGTTTTCAGCAAGACCTATGAAAATGTACATGCCCTCTGCGGTCTGGGAATGGAAATGCTCATAGCGGCCGAAGAACTCAGGGAAGAACTGAGCGGGAAGAAACTTGCAAAAGAGGTGCTTTCCTGGGGCAGGGAAAAGAACAGAGACTTAGAGGAATAAGGAGGAAGAAAAGAATATCATGCAGAACTTCAGATTTATCTGTCCGACGGATTTTATCTTCGGAAAAGACACAGAGAACAGCGTGGGGGAAGAAATTAAAAAGTACGGCAAAAGGATCCTGCTTCACTATGGAGGAGGACATATCAAAAAAAATGGCCTGTATGACAGGATCATCCGTTCTTTGAAGGCAAATGAGATTGAATACGTGGAACTGGGCGGCGTGAAAGCCAATCCGGATGTGGAAATGGTGAGAGAGGGCATCAGGCTTTGCAGGGAAGAGAAACTGGACTTTATCCTGGCGGCAGGCGGAGGGAGCGTTATTGATTCCGCAAAGGCCATTGCCATGGGAGTTTCTTATCCGGGGGACGTGTGGGATTTCTTTGTGGGAAAAGCACAGATTGAAGAGGCACTGCCTGTCGGAGTGATCCTCACGATCCCAGCGACAGGAAGCGAGGCCAGCAATACAACGGTTGTCACGAACTCTGAGGGAGGACATTCCAAGAGGGCCGCATCCGGAGACAACATTAAACCGGTGTTTGCCATCATGAATCCGGAACTTACCTATTCTCTGCCGGCTTACCAGACAGCGGCAGGAGGGGTGGATATTTTCTCACACGTGGCAGAGCGGTACTTTACACTGGAGCCGGACTGCGGTTTCACAGACAGGCTTTGCGAGGCCACGATGAAGACAGTGATCGGCTGTCTCCCGGAAGTGCTTAGCCACCCTCAGGAATATGCGGGCCGGGCAGAAATCATGTGGACCGGGACCATTGCCCACAACGGGATTTTGGGAGTGGGAAGAAGCGAGGACTGGGGCAGCCATATGCTTGGACACGAAATTACGGCTTTCTATGGTCTGACACACGGAGCTACCTTATCCATCATCATCCCGAACTGGATGGAGTATGTGTACAAGACAGATGTGACCCGTTTTGTGAAATATGCGGTGAATGTCTGGAACGTGGAAAACAACATGGATCATCCTGAAAAGACGGCTCTGGAAGGCATCAGAAGGACACGGGATTTTTTCCGGTCTGTGGGTATGCCGGTAACATTGGAAGAAGCAGGAATCGACGGTGACAGAATCGAAGAAATGGCAGAGAACTGCACGAAATACGGTCCGGTGGGAGGCTTTGTAACACTTAGGAAAGAGGACTGCATGGCAATCTATGAAAAATCAAAATAGGAGGGATAGCATATGGCGAAGATATCATTGGTAAGGATTGACAGCAGACTGATCCACGGACAAGTAATCACCAAATGGCGCAAGATACATAAGGTGACAAAAATTATTATCGTAGACAATGAACTGGCAAAAGATGATTTTATGATCCACATCTATGAGGCGTCCGCGCCTAAAGATGTAAAAGTAAAAATCTATGACATCCCGAAAGCCGTAAGGCTCTGGGAAAAGAACCAGTATAAAGATGGAGAAGTGATGCTTCTGTTTAAGGACATTAAAACATGTCTGGAACTGTACAAACAGGGTGTGCCGATGGAATATGTCCAGCTGGGCGGACTGCCCAAGGCATCGGATAAAAAGGTGATCCTGAGAGCGGTTTCGCTGGGAGAAGAAGATATCTCTCTGCTCCGGGAATTTGATCAGAGCGGGGTGGAAGTTGCGGTCCATATCGTGCCGGAGGAAGTGAAAATGCCGTTTGCCGAGATTGAGAAAAAATACAGAGAAAGTTAGGAGGGAAAGATATGAATTTTGTAATTGCCGTTTTTGTGGGTATATGGTTTTGGTTTGCGGGAGGAGCACCGGGCTATACCTTTCATTATGTGCTGAAACAGCCTTTGGTTATGGCACTTCCTATCGGCCTGCTGATGGGAGATGTGCCTCAGGCCATGATGATCGGTGCCGCCATTGAACTTGTATATGTAGGAATCATCTCCCCGGGAGCAAATGTTCCGGCGGATGAATGTCTGGCGGGTGTGATCGCTATACCCATCGCCATGAAAATCGGCGCTGATCCGGCTACTGCGGTAGTATTGGCCGTGCCGTTTGGGGTTCTGGGAGTTTTCCTGGACCAGTTAAGAAGAACCGTCAATGCACGGTGGGCCCATGTCGCCGATAAATATGCCCTGGCAGGGGATGAAAAAGGACTGTTCCGGTGTGCTGTTATTTATCCGATGGCAGTGGGATTCCTGATGAGATTCCCGCCAGTGTTCATCGCCAACTATTTCGGAGCGGACGTTGTGGAGAAATTCCTGAATGCCATGCCTCAGTGGATCATCCACGGTATCTCAGTAACAGGAGGCGTGCTGCCTGCCCTTGGTTTTGCGATCATTTTGTTCGTCATCGGGCAGAGATCCCTGCTTCCGTTCTACTTCATGGGATACTTTGCAGTTCAGTATTTAAAGATCAACACGATGGCAGCCGCGGTTTTTGGAATCTGTATTGCGCTGGTTATTTTATTTATGAAGAACGACGGACAGGAAGAGATCATGCAGCGGGTGAAGAAACTTCAGATCTGTGACGACGATGACGAATAGGGAGGAGGTACCTATGGAAAACAAAGAAATCACCAAAAAGGATATAAGGAAAGCGTATCTGCGCTGGTACAATACTGTGGAAGTGTCCAATTCCTATGAACGTATGCAGACCGTGGCGTTCTGCTATTCAATCTCAGGAATCTTAAAGAAACTCTATGACAAAAAAGAAGATTATGTGAAAGCTCTTCAGCGGCACCTGAACTTCTTTAATACCCAGGGTATCTGGGGTTCTCCGCTGCTGGGAATCTCCATTGCTATGGAGGAGCAGAAGGCAAAGGGCAGCGAAGTGGCAGACGAGGCCATCACAGGTATCAAGACAGGGCTGATGGGGCCTTTGGCCGGCATCGGCGATACCATTGACTGGGGAACATGGAAGCCGCTGATCTTTTCCCTGGCAGCAGGCTTCAGTGCAAAAGGAGGAATTGCAGGATTTTTCATATGTTTCATGTTTGCAGTCATCCCGTTTATGGAAGGATTTTACCTGACCAACCTTGGATATAAACTCGGAAGAAACGCGGTATCCATGCTGCTGGAGTCCGGATGGATCAAACAGCTGATCACAGGTTCCAGTATTCTCGGACTGTTTATGATGGGAGCGTTGTCAGCCAGTACAGTAAAATTGGAAATTCCGATCAAGTTTGCCATGGGAGGTTCCACGACCACGGTACAGGCCATTTTAGACAGTATTCTGCCGGGACTGCTTCCGCTGCTTTTAATCGTAGGGATCTACATATTCTTTAGGAAAAAAGGACAGAAATTCGGAAGAGTGGTATTTGCTCTTCTTGGATTGTGTCTGCTTGGTTCAGCAATCGGATTATTTTAAATTAGGAGGAGATAAAACATGATCATTTCAATGGCGGATATTTTAAAGAAAGCAAAACAGGAACATTACGGCGTGGCTGCGCCCAATGTATTTAACGATAAGACAATAGAAGCTGCATTTCAGACTTCCGCAGAATTCAAAGCGCCGGTTATTCTAGACGGCGCCGGATGCCATGGGATTGAGGAACTGGCTTATATCAGCAGATTTTATGAGAGAAGATACCCGGAGGCGTGCGTGGCGCTGAATCTGGACCACGGCGGGGCGTATGAGGAGATCATGCTCGCCATCCGAAGCGGATTTAGTTCCGTTATGGTAGACCGCTCCGAACTTCCTTACGATGAGAATGTACGGGAAGTAAAAGAAATCGTCAAGGCAGCCCATGCGGTGGGTGTCTCTGTGGAAGCGGAACTTGGGCATGTGGGACAGGGATTTGAATATGAATCAACCAGAGACTCCGGGCTTACAGACAAAAAAGAAGCATTAAGTTTTATTGAAGAGACAGGAGTTGACTGCCTGGCTGTGGCTGTGGGGACTTCTCATGGAGTATATAAAGGGACTCCGCATCTGGAATTTGAGCTCTTGAAAGAGCTGAGTGAGAGCATTGAGATTCCATTAGTGCTTCACGGCGGTTCCGGCACCGGAGATGAGAATTTGAAAAAAGCAGTAGAGACAGGAATCCAGAAAGTCAATCTGTTTACAGATTTGAGTGCGGAGGGAGTCGTTTCCCTGAAATCTTATCTCGGAGTGAACTTTGACCACATACCGAAGGATGCTGAAAAGGGAGAGTTTGGAAATTTGAATGCTAACCTGTACGATGCCATCGTGGAAGGGACAAAGGGCTGGAAGACGGCGCTGAAACATTATGTAGAATTATTCGGAGGAACGGACCGGCTGTAAAGGAGGATATCAATGAGTATAGAACAGATGAAGTTTGCGTATTTAAAAGAAAAAGGATGCGCCCTGACAGGAGTGAGGAAGATCCCGGATATGGGTCCTGATGATGTGCTCGTAAAACAGCTGGTCTGCAACATTTGTACCACAGACTACGGGCAATGGCTGGGACTCAGGGAACATCAGGGCTATCCAATGGCCGGGGGCCATGAAGGCTCCGGTATCGTCGAGGCGGTTGGAAGCGGTGTGAAGGATTTAAAACCGGGAGATCATGTGGCTGTCGCATATAACTCATGCGGGAAATGCGAGGCCTGCCGGAGGGGCCATGAGGGCCAGTGTACCAGCGCGGATTACAAAAACCTGACGGAAGACGGATACAGGGGAAATTTCGGATTTGCAGATTACAATGTGAGGAGCGCCAGAAATCTTGTGAAAATGAACCCGGAACTTCCTCCCTCAGAAGCAGCTTTTCTGGAACCACTGGCAACCGTGTGCAAAGGAATCTCCAAACTGCGGCTGGAACCTCAGGAGACGGTAGTTGTCATCGGAGCGGGGACTATGGGGCTCGTCAATGCGCAGGCTGCCAAGGCCAAAAATTGCAGGGTCATTGTGACGGAACTGATGGAAAAGAAGCTTCAGGCAGCCAGAGATATGGGATTTGAAGTCATCGATGTGAGCAAAGAAGACCCGGTGGAAAAGGTAAAAGAACTGACGGATCAAAAGGGAGCGGACGCTGTGATCGTGGCCGTGGGAAACACAAAGGCAAACACCCAGGCAGCAGAGCTTGTGAAGGAGCTGGACGGACGGATTCTCATGTTTGCCGCAGGCTATCCCGCTCCGGAGATCGAACTGGATTCCAATGTGATCCATTACCGCAGAATGGAATTGATCGGCACCTTTGGAGCGGACATGAAAGACTTTTTCAAGGCGGCCGAACTTTTAAATACCGGAGCTGTGGATGTATCCAAGCTAGTGGAACCGGAGAAGTTTCTTCTGGATGATATACAGAAGGCATATGAACATGCATCTGTTCCGGGAATGTACAGAGTCAGTGTTTTATTGAATGAAGAATAGATTGTA
The DNA here is from genome assembly GCF_000432215.1 of Anaerostipes sp. CAG:276. NCBI lineage: Bacteria > Bacillati > Bacillota > Clostridia > Lachnospirales > Lachnospiraceae > Anaerostipes > Anaerostipes sp. CAG:276. The sequence continues at coordinate 9,838 of NZ_FR889199.1, read as the reverse complement.
GCAGATAAAAATATAGGTGTTCTTTTGATTAAGAATGCCTGTATTTTTATGTTATAAAACTTAATCAACAAGCAATGCCTTTGCACAATCCACATCCATAATCAGGATATTTGCAAAATTTCCCCTGATACAGCTTTTTACCGCAGCGGCGTTTCCCGCCCCGCCTGTGATCAGCAGCTTATGTTCTACATTTTTATAGGCTTCTGCCGAGATTCCTGCAATCTTGCGGTTATATTCATCAAAAGGCTCTGTATTTCCATTTTGGTCAAGGAATCGAAGGATAAGATTGCAGACGGCACCGTTTTTCTTGAATCTGTCCAGCTGATCATCGGAGACATATCCCAGCTTTTTCACAGTCTCATACATGGAACTGGCAATATTCATACCGGAAATGACAATATCTAATTTTTCAAAGTAATCAAAGATAAAGCGTACCGCTTCCTCTTTTAAAAATTCGTTCATCAGATTTTCATTAGAGAAGACTGCGGGAGAAAAGAAAGACACATAGTTTCCGCCATATTTTTCGGCCAAAGCTTCCGCCACCTGATTGGACTGTACCTCTTCCATCCCGGTAGTATGCTGGCTGATGCCTCCGACCAGAGGAACAAAGGTGCAGTTTCTATGAAACGCTTCATGGCTCGTTTTTGCCAGATTCCTAATACTGGATCCCACAGATACTCCGACATAATCGCCGTCTTTTAACAGACGGTTCAGATAGTCAGCTGCCCGTTCGTTCAGTTTTGAGATACGCTCTGTCTTGGAATCCAGAGGGCTGCTTTCTGCTACGACAACATCTTTTAAGTGATATTTCTTTTTTAATTCTTCTTCCAGATCCTCATACATATATTGTGCCAGATGGCGTACTTTTATTTCCACTATTTCAAGTTCGCGTCCGGTTTGAAGCATTCTTGAGACAGAGGATTTTGAAATTCCCAGGTGTTTTGCAATCTGACTTTGTCCCATATGTTCTTCGTAGTAAAGACTGCAGCACTGGTAGATTAATCTTTCATCGTCTATGATTTTTCTCATGATTGAACCCCGCAAAGCTAAATAAGACCGAGTTTTTTGCAGCCGTTATAGATTCCATTTTCCGCAACAGTATCCGTTGTAAATGCCGCATAAGGATCCAATCCTTTGTAGTGACGTCCCATGACAATTCCCGTTCCCACAGTTTTTATCATGGAGACATCGTTATCACCGTCTCCGAATGCGTAAGTTGATTGAATTGGAATTCCTAAAGCATCCATCATGGTACGGATGCCGGAACCTTTATCGACCCCGACCGGTGTGGCATCTGTAAAATGATACCGGATATGTTTTGCCAATTCAAACCGGGAGGAAAGGTGTGCTTTCAGGAAATCATAGTCTTCATCATGATCATAAAAAAAGGTCAGTTTATTAATCCGGCATTTCTCTTTGGTATCCCACGGCAGCACCCAATGGTCTTTGACATCAAACACATATTTAAAAAACTGATAGCTTTCCTGCTCCATGCCGTCGCAATAGGATTGTGTTTCTCCATCCATCAGAAGCACGATATTTCTCGGTGCACAAATCTGCCTCAGATTCTCGATTTCAGATTCTGTGATCTCTATGCTCTGAATGACCTCTCCGTCAATCTCTACATAGGCACCCACTCCGGTTACATAACCATTGAAGTATTCTTTTACATCTTCGGAAAATTGCTTTGTTCTGCCTGTACAGATACAGACAGCGTATCCGTTTTCTCTCAGCTTTGTTAAAGCTTCTTTTGTGGAATCGGGCATCTGAAAAATACCGTCCACTTCATCAATCAATGTTCCGTCGTAATCAAAAAATACAATTCCTTTATAATCTTTCACTATCTTTCCTTTCTCCGCAGGTTATCATAGAATTTTTTTAGAAATCAGAATCTGAGGCGTTGGGTATTTCTGCAAACAAATGAGTTTGATTATTTGACGCTGATTTTTGCTCCGTTTTTAATACATGTCTCGGGATATCCAATACCTGAAAGCATGATAGAATCCGGTGTTGCCGGTGTGTGTTTTTCTGAAAAATTCATCGTGCAGGTACCGCGTGTCTGTAATTTTTCGTTTACATTTGCACCGAGACCTACGATACGGAATGAACTGCTGCCAATTTCTATCCTGTCACCCTTTTTTAGATCTTCTGACGGACGGCCTTCATATGACACAGAATAATCTGCTAAATCAGTGGGTCTATCGTTCGGTCTGAAATCAACCTGATTTGAAGCCCTTAATAATCCCATTACTTCTGAACCTGTTTCTGTTATGACTGCATTCCACTTCATAATTTCATACCTCTTTTCTATATACTTTGATGTTATAGTTTCAGGTAATCCATCTTCCGGAAGTTTTTGAATTACTTTATAATTGTATTTTATTATCTCACAATCTTTAGAACAAGTGATTTTGTTGAAATTATGCTTAAGTGGGATTTGGGGAACTGGAGAATAGAAATTAATTTCTATTGAAGAAAGAGAAGGGAGATGATGGAAATGGATACATACCAAGTTTTAAGCCTTTTATTTTTAGGCGGTACGTTCCTGATCGCATGCTGACCTACATTGATAGGAATAAAAAGCGAAAAATCAAAGTTGGCCTGCCCGCTTTGCGCGCCACATACAATTTGCCGAAGGCAAATTGTATCCTTATGCATCTGTGTGCATTTCGCAAAGTGTTTTTTATTTATAGAGAGGATTTTTAATTTTCTCTATAAATAAAAAATACCTACCCTGTCGGCAAACGGGATTGGCGCGTCCTTTTATAGGACGTAAAAAACCCTAAAGGCTTCCACTTTGTGGGCGGCGGCTCTTTTCTTATAATTTATTATATATGATATTTTTTACGCAAAAAGGAATGTAATTGTTTGATGGAAAGGAGACTATCTAACTTTTTATCATGTCCGGATTTCTTATAAAGTCAAAGAAAAATGAAATGTCCAAAAGAAAGTACACTTGAGGACGTAAAAAGAAAGGACGGAGAGAACAATGAAAAAGCAATGGATAAGATGTCTGGCCGCAGTTTCTCTGATCGTGACCATAGGGACCGGAGCAGGAACTGTTCTGAAAGCCCATGGAGAGGAAATGGCTGGAAAATCCGGGGGGGGGTATTTCCAGAATTGAGGAGCTGACCCCGGAAGAGCAAGTGGGAAGCGAGGCCGGTACAGCCACAGAGCAAAGCAGTACAGAAGAGGAAAAACCGAAGGAAATCCAAGCTTCCGGTAAAACTGCCGCGGCTAAAAAGAAAACCAAAGGGAATCTTAAAAAGCAGCTGGCAGATAACGGACAGACCTTCCTTGATGTGAGCAAGGGAGATGTCCGTATTACATTAAGTGGAGCGACGGGAGGCGGACTTCAGCAAAGTGAATCAAGCTTGAATCCGAAGGGATACTGGATCACCGGGACTACGACCTCCAATAACATTGAAGTATCAGAAGGGGTAAAAACAGATATTACTCTGGAGGATGTAAGTATTACCATAGGTAAGGCAGATACAACAACAACGAAAAGAGACTGTATCAATGTATCTCATGCAGACATAACGTTGACCTTGATCGGGGATAACAAGCTAATATGCAATACGGGTTCATCTGTAACCGGGTTCTTTGTAAATACCGGAAATGCTCTGACAAAGGATGGGATGGACGGTAGTCTGACACTCCAGTGTGAACACGCAAATGAAAAAGGACATAAATGTGACAAGTCATGCGGTTCTCTGCTTGCTAAAGGGAATCCTGAATTATGGCATGTGGGAGCAATCGGAAGTACACTGCGGAATATGCAGAAAGCAAAAGAGAGCGGATTTGCCAATTTCACAATTCGGGGAGGCAATATTGAAGCCTTGGCAGGTATCCATTCTCCAGGCATCGGTTCTGCATGTCTTTCCGAGAATTCGAGCGGAGTCTATATTTCAGGCGGAAGAGTAGAAGTTTACGGAGGAGGACATGCTCCTGGAATTGGAGCGTCAAATGATGGAAGAAGCAGAGAAACAAAAAATATTGAGATCAGCGGAGGGGATACAGTCGTCATTGCGGTGGGTGACAAAGAAACCGGGATGCCGGGCATCGGAGCCGCAAGCGGAAATGATTATGTCTCCAATGTGACAGCAGCTCCGGACTTTGGATATCAGGGTTATATCCAGGATGGTATTTCCGAGACAGAATATACATTTGCGGACGGAACTCCATTTAAAGAAAAGACGGATATCCGGGTAGGACAATTTTACACGATGGTCTATTTCGGACCGTTCCGTGATACCAATGAAATAGAAAAGAATACGAAGGATCAGATTGGAGCTAACCACGTGATCAGTAAAACCGGGGGAAAAGGTTTTACGAAAGAACAGTTAAAAGGATTGACGAAGGTAACAGGGAAAAATGAAAATGGAATCGATTTTAATACATCAGATTTAACCTTTACCAGAGAAGATCAGATCCAGGCGATCAATGCGGCAAAGACTTCAGGAAAAACCGGAGAGTTTCCTCTGACCTTTGCAACACCAAATGGGACAGAGACGACGGTCACGATATATCTGAAAGCGGACGGGACTGATTCCGCTTTGATGGACCCGGAACAGCCTGAGCCAACGATCGGGGCAGACGATTTTTGTCAGGATACCGGCGGAGAAGCACTCAGTGAGGAGGATGTCAGGAAGCTTGCATCGGTGCAGGGAAAGAACTCTGATGGAACGACCTATCCGTTGGACGAGTTTACAGCAGATGCCGGTCAATTAGAATTGATCAATCATGCCAAGACAGCAGGAGAAAGCGGAAGTTTTGAACTGACCTTTACTTCTCCGGATGGAAAAAAAGCCACTGTGGAAGTAGTATTGAAAACTTATGATGAGATCACAGTTAATGAGACGACCGGAGAGCAGATCAAAGGACTGGATATCATTGGAAAGACCGGGGGAAAAGCCTTTACAAAAGAACAGCTGATAAAGCTTTCGGATGCCACGGCCCTAAATGGAGACGGTTCTGCCATTGCAGGAACAGAATTAGTAATTCCGGATGAGAAACAGGTCAAAGCAATCAATGGAGCCAAGACTAATGGGAAAACCGGAGATTTTCCGCTGACCATAGAGACGCCGGGCGGGACAGGAATTACGATCCGGGTGTATCTGAGAGACAGCGGAACGGATGAGACAAAAAATGGAGAGCAGCGAGGAAGTCTCGGCGCTAATGATACTGCACAGCTTACCGGAGGAATTGGCTTCAGTGAGGAGGAAATTACAAAACTTTGCAAAGCCAAAGGGAAAAATAAATACGGTAATAATGCAGCAGTGATCGTGGATAAAGGACAGCTGGGAACAATTAATGAGATCAAGAAAGCAGGAAAGACCGGAGACTTTCCACTTACCTTTTCTCTGGAGGACGGTACGAAAGCGGAGGTAACCGTTACTTTGACGGGAAATCACACAGTAATATTTGATTCAAACGGAGGAGATTATCACCCGGACGACCAGATTGTTGCAGGCGGCAGTCCTGCGGCAGAACCGAGAGAGCCGAAAAAAGAAGGGTATGTGTTTGAAGGCTGGTATTATACGGATGAAGACGGCGGGCAGAAGAGATGGGATTTTGCAGATCCGGTGAACAGCAGTATGACCCTGAAGGCCAGATGGAAAAAGATTCCCGAAGCTGCTTCAGGGGAGGAAAAGGATTCCACAGCAAGTCAAGACAGGACAGGATCAGAGAATCATGATAAGGACAAGTGGAAGTACGGCGAAGTTAAGGGAAATAAAGAGACAGACAAAAACAGAGGTGCGGATACAGCAAAGACAGGAGAGGACGGGAAACTGATTTGGCTCCTTGGTTGTACAGCAGGCAGTTGTATCTTTGGGTGGAAAAAGAAAAAAGCAGGTTTATCATAAATATAGTGGAAAAGGGGCAGAGCAGTTTTTAGTTCTGCCTTTTTAAATCTTTGTCTAACCATCTGTGAGATATGATTTTCTTATAAAGGTTAAACAAATAAAATATGCCTGGAAAGCGCGCAAAGGGCATGAGAAAGGACGGAGAGAGAATGAAGAAACCATGGATGAAACGATTGGCGGCTGTTTCTTTGACTTTAGCTTTAGAAACAGGGGCAGGAACACTGCTCAGAGCATATGAAGAGGAAATATCTAGAAAAACCGGGGGGGGGGTATTTGTGAAATACAGGAAATAGCCCCGGAAAGTGAAACACAAGATACAGGAGGGGAAACTTCTGGAACCACAGAGACCCCAGAACAGACACAGCCGGGAAGTACGGAGAATACGGAAGAACAGCCAGCAGTAAAGGAAGAGACAGACAGCACGGAGACAGAGAAAGAAACTGTTTCGGTGAAAAATCCAGTCAAAAAAGCGGTACAGAAAAAGAAGCTTGCTCAGAACGGACAGACCCTTCTCGATGTAGGACAGGGAGATATCCGGATCACGGAACACGGAGCCGAGGGCGGAGGACTGCCGGAAAATGAGACAGCCCTGAACCCGAAGGGATACTGGATTACGGGAACAACGACTCAATATAATGTAATAGTGGAAAAGGATGTCACTGTTGATCTTACTTTAGACAATGTTGACATCTCTTGTGATACCAAAAAAATGGACTGCATCAACGTTTCCCATGCGAATGTCACGATAACACTTAGAGGGAAAAATCAGCTTTTGTGTAATTCCGGCGGAAACGGAAATGGTTTAGAGGGCTGCGCGCTGGCAAAAGACGGCATGGACGGCAGTCTGACGATACAGTGTGAATCGGCGGACAAAAAGGGGCATAAGTGCAACTTGTCCTGTGGATCGTTAACGGCCAAAGGGGACCCTGGAATAACGCATGCAGGATCTATTGGGAGTACAGTAAGAAATACTTATGGTTCGGGTACAACAAAAGAGGAGATGGGATTCTCTAACTTTACCATAGAGGGAGGGAATATAGAGGCTTCCGGCGGAGATCACTGTCCAGGCATCGGCTGTGCCTGTGTCAGTGAATATTACAGCAGCGGCTATGGATATACAAAGAATATCAGAATATCCGGAGGAAATGTTACTGCCACAGGAACTGCTTATGGTTCAGGCATTGGTTCTGGCTATGGAAGCAAGGTTGAGGGAGTTTATATTACCGGGGGAACTGTTATGGCCAGGGGAGGTTATCGGGCTCCGGGAATCGGGGCATCAGATTGTGGCACTTACACCCAATCCACAGAGACTGTGGATCTTGAGATCAGCGGTGGAGATACGGTGGTAACAGCAGTCGGTGACCAGTCTACGGATATGCCCGGAATCGGAGCTGCATTGGGACTGGACTACGTAAAGAATGCAAATGTTATTCCAAAAGAAAGGTATCAGGGTTATATTCAGGATGGAGAGTCAGAAGATAATTACTTATTTTCAAATGATACTCCATTTTCAGAAAAATCAGAGATTAAAGTTAAAAAGTTTTTCACAATGGTATATTTTGGTCCTTACCGGGATTCCAATGGAATCGACCAGGATACAAAAGAGCAGCTGGGAGCCAATCATGTGATCAGCAAAACGGGAGGCGATGAATTTACCCAGGGACAGATAAAAGCTTTAACTAAGGTGACCGGAAAGCAGGCAGACGGATCTACAATCCCTGACAGTAAGATCCTCTTTGATGATCCCAGCCAGCTGGAAGCGGTCAATCAGGCAAAAAAGGAAGGAAAGACCGGAGAATACCCGCTGACATTTTCCACAGAAAACGGCACGAAAGTGACGGTTACCATTTGTCTCCGGAGCGAGGGGACAGATTCAGCAGAATTGGATGTGCAGAATCCGTCTTCTGTGATCGGTGCAAACAGTTTCCAGTCAGAATCCGGAGGACCGGCTTTTACAGAGCAGGAGGTCAAAGAACTCGGTAAGCTGAAAGGGAAAGATAAGGACGGAAACAATATACCTTTTGATGACATAAAACTTTCCAAGGAGCAGCTGGATCAGATCAATGATGCCAAGACAGCCAATAAAAACGGGTCATTTACACTTACCTTTGAAACTCCGGATGGCAAAAAGGCAGAAATCACAGTCACTTTGACCGGAGGGCGTGACGTGACAAACGTGACAGAGAGCGGGGACAAGATCATGGCGAATCATGTGATCAGCAGCACAGGGGGAAAAGGTTTTACAGAAGCCCAGATAAAGGTTCTCACTGGCCTGGCAGGAAGCAAAGATGACGGCACGCCGTACACGATAGATGAACTGAGTTTTTCTGATGCTAAACAGTTGGAAAAGATCAATAAAGCTAAGACATCAGGCAAGACCGGAGACTACCCATTGTCTTTTCAGACACCCCAGGGGACAGAGATTACCGTTACGGTATATCTGAGAAAAGAGGGCAGTGATAATGCCGAATACCGTCCGGAAGCTCCTTCGGCATCCATCGGAGCAAATGACACGGTCCAGCCGACCGGAGGCAAAGCTTTTACCGAGGATGAGATCATAAACCTGTGCGGTGCAAAGGGAAAGGATAAAGATGGGGTCGATGCGCAGATCACTGTCAATAAAAAACAGCTGGATGTGATCAATGGAGCGAAAGCAGCAGGAAAAACAGGCAGTTTTGAGCTTACATTTTCTATGCCGGATGGTACAGAAGTAACGGTTAAGGTTACGCTGACAGGGGAACATAAGGTATCTTTTGATTCAAAGGGAGGAAGTTATACTCCGGATGTCCAGAAGGTAGAAGGAGGTAAACAGGCAGTCAAGCCGAAAGAGCCGCAGAAAAAAGGATATACTTTTGAGGGCTGGTTTTATACAGATGAAAATGGAATTGAGACTGTATGGGATTTCAGCACACCGGTACATCAGGATATGACATTGAAGGCCAGGTGGAAAAAAGCAGCGGAACAATTAAATGTACAGGAGATGGGGGAAACATCAGGAGACAAAAAAACGAAAAACAAAAAGGATGAAAGCTGAAATTATAAAGAGCTCACTAAGAACGGCACAGAAACGGCATCATCGGCAAAGACCGGGGATGAGAACAGAGTGCCGTGGCTGTCCGGATGTATAGCCGGTGCAGCTGGTATTTTATTCTGGAAGAGCAGCCGGAGACGGAAGAGAAAGTAAAATTATAGAAGGGGATAACTTATGGTATTATCTGTAAGTTATTCCTCTTTTGTATATACAAGAATAGTAAAAATATGGTAAAAATAGATGTGCGGATATATAGGTCAGCAGATATATTATTTTTGTAATATCAAATAAAGGAGGTATTACAATGCCATCAGTAGAAAAAATAATTAGTGATATAATATGTGCTGAAAAAAACAGCAATATTAAGTTTAGAGATTTGCAAAGGGTGCTTGACGTTATGGGTTTTAGATGTAGAATAAAAGGAGACCACTTTATATATTATAAAGACGGAATTAATGAAATTATTAATATACAGCCAAAAGGAAATAAGGCAAAACCTTACCAAGTAAAGCAAATTAGAAACTTGATTCTGAAATATAAGTTGGAGGTATAGCTAATGTTTAAATATGAAATTATTATATACTGGAGTAAAGATGATGATTGTTATATAGCCGAAGTGCCGGAACTTCCCGGATGTATGGCTGATGGAAAAACACAGGAGGATGCACTGTACAATGCCCAGATCGTGATCAAAGAATGGATTGAAACGGCAAAAGAAATGGGCAGGGAAATTCCGGAGCCTCAGGGGAAACTGATGTATGCTTAGCAGAATCATGACTGCTTATTATATTTGTGTTTAACTCTTGCAAAATATTTCTATAAGGGGCTGTAAAATAAGCCCTTAATTAAGAATCGCCAGTTCCGGCAGATGTCGGAACTGGCGATTCTTCGCTTTCATATTCACTATTTAACGAAATTCTTGATTATAAAAATGTCT